>JAHDCA010000062.1 GCA_020630115.1 Candidatus Dojkabacteria bacterium
AATGGGAGAATTCGGAAAATCGGAATTTCGTTGAGACTGAATTCGAGATTACAAATGACTCTAGAAGTTTTGTAGCCGCAATTGAGATATTTAAGCACTATATCGGAACTGAGAACGCACCTTTCATCAAACAATTCGAGAACTATATCTGGAAGACTGAAGATTTTGAAATAAAGATTACAAATCAAATCGGTTTGAACACTAACCAACATAATTTTGAAGTTGAAATAATGGGTGAAGATCTAACTGATGATGATCTGTTAAACTTCACTCAAGGAATTGGATTGAGAGAGTTTATTACCCAAACAGATGCAGCCTTCTGGGTTGAGTGGAATGCAAGATTCAACTTTAAATATGATGAGGTTAGAGGCGAAAAATTTGAGGGGTTGCTAGAAAAGTATCTTTAGTAGGCAATTCAAAATCTACTGAATTCAAATGCGGTAACTTAGTCAGTAAGTTGAGATATACTCTTGTTATGAAATTGAAACACCCATTACAGTTTGAGATTATCTCAGGGTATTTTTAGATTAAGGAAGAAACCAAGTGGCTTTGTTACAGTAGATTGTATCGTGACAGTTAGATGGAAAGAGTATAAACTCTCTATGTGATTATCAGCAATATAAGAAATCTTTATCCGAGTTATGAGAATTCAAACATCAAATACTATTATTTGACAACTTTTTTTTCAACTGCGTGGTTTATAGTTGGAGTATGGCTCTTTTATATTCTTGAATATGTAACTGGAGCACAATTTGCAGTACTCGAAGCTGTTTCATTTGGTTTAGCGTTTATAATTGAAATCCCATCTGGTGCATTTGCTGATTTGATAGGCAGGAAAAAATCTATTGTATTGAGTTATTCACTTTTGTTCTTGGGAACGTTATTACTTTCATTGACGTTTTTAACACCGCTATTTCTTGTTATTGGCAATATCTTACAAATAGTATCGTTTGCTTTTAGGAGCGGCTCTTTTGAAGCATTAATATATGATGACCTTGATTCAAAAGGTCATACTGAACTATTCGATGAGGTCCAAGGTAAAGTAAGTTCAATAGGTCTTTTTGCTGTTGCTATTGGTGGGTTGGCTGGAGGACTATTATCGGGTATACATTCAAGCTTGCCATGGATATTTACACTAGTATTCTTCGGGATCGCGCTGTTTTTTTCAACGAAACTTGAAGAGATTGAAATCAATTATACTGGGTTTGATTTAAAGGAAGTTATGAAACAAAGTACTGAAGGATTAAGGAATTTACTTTTACCAAGAAATCAAAGAATTGTAATACCGCTGATTATCATTCTAAGTATTGGTGCGATTTGGAATTATGGCGTAGTAAGTCCTTATATGGCATTAGAATTCGGTTTAGATGGAGAACAGCTAAGCTACCTCTTTTCATTAGCATTTATTTTAAGTTCGATTATAAGTTATTATTTTTCAATAATTCAGAGATCACTTGGTAACAATCGAGGGATTTTATTATTTGGGGTACTGAGCTCCATAGGATGGTTAATCGCTTTTAATGGCGGAGGTATATGGAATGGTCTAGCATGCTTTATTCTACTAAGAGTTTCCATCGATCTCTTATCGGTTTGGGGATCGGTAGTCTTAAATAAACTTATCCCCAAAAGGACTAGGGCCACTGCATTAAGTGTTCTTTCTCAATTTCAGCAGTTAGGATATATATTTGTCGTCTTAGGCTTTGGGTATTTGATTAGTTCAGGAACAACAAAATATCTTTATATTGTATTTGCAGTGATAATTATATTGCTGTGTACAATATTTTATAAGAATTACTTCAAGATTATTTTAGAAGGGAATTACTCAAAAGAATAACTGATAAACCATCAATTTAGATAAGAAAAAAGATATAATTTATTTAAAATAACTATATGGATAAGCTAGAATCAACCAAGTTAATATACCTTGAAGATGATCAATTATTATCATTAAAAGCGGAAGTATTAAAGGTTGGAGAAGACGAGGATGGATTTTTTCTTATCTTGGATCAAACTATCTTTTATCCAAGAGGAGGTGGTCAAGGGTGGGACACAGGGATTATAAAGACTGCTAATGATAGCTACAGTATTGATAAAGTGCTGTTTAAAAGTGGGAATATTCACCATTATGGAGAAGGTCTTAGTGATAGTCTAATTGGTGTAAATGTTGAAATCGCTATTGATCATGAGCGTAGACTAATAAATAGTAAGCTTCACACTGCAGGTCATTTAATTGACGTTGCAATGAATCGATTAGGCTTCGAATCACTAATCCCAACTAAAGGATTTCACGATCCTCAAGGAGCATCAGTCGAGTACAGAGGTGTAATAGATGAGCAAGAAAGAGAATCACTAAAAGAAAGATTAGAGACTCAGCTAGAAGCGTTAATATCTAAAGGTTATGAAGTACAGGAAAGAATTGTTGGTTCAAAGGAATTACAAGAACTTTGTTCTTTTGTACCGGAATATTTACCTAAAGATAAACCTATTCGAATTGTGTCAGTATTTGGGGATATATATATACCTTGTGGTGGAACACACGTGAAAAATATAAATGTTCTTGGTTCTGTAAAGATTCGAAAGATAAAAGTTAAAAAAGGCAATACTAAGATAGGATACGAAATTATTTATTAATCAATTGTGAATGTTTAAACCCAAAGCGAAGCGATAATTAGCTGAAGGAGATAAAGGAAGACAATAAACTTGTATTGTAGTTCGCTATACTTGCTTTTATTAACAAAGGAAAGAAGCATAATTATAATTAGGATAAGAAACTTCACCCCAACCTTGGAATG
Organism: Candidatus Dojkabacteria bacterium; assembly: GCA_020630115.1. Classification (GTDB taxonomy): domain Bacteria; phylum Patescibacteriota; class Dojkabacteria; order SC72; family JAHDCA01; genus JAHDCA01. Next base: position 2,793 of record JAHDCA010000062.1, read on the forward strand.
ATTAATCTCATCAATCTTTAGTATCGTAAGAGAAAGTCCAGTTAATAGTTGGATAATCTCTGCAACAAACATCTCTCTATTTAGGAGCTTCAATTCACTTGAGCGTTGTGTGTATAAACCTATACCGAGTAATGCAAAACCAAATAAGTGTAGCAGTCGTAAAATTGAAATCATTTCTTTCTAATTAAAAGTTATTAATCTTAGTTTAGCTTAGATTGTAGATTTATCCACTAATTGTTTTCAAACTCGCGGTAATGTCGCAACTATGAAGGAAATTATAGTACTGATTATGGAAGTGAAATAATAAGAAAATAATCGTTGTCTTTAGGATGCCTTAAGTGCTTTATAAGAACTCAACCAGTAAATGACAGTGTACGAAGAGACTAAAATGCATAGTAATCCAAAACCAGTGATGATTGAATAATTTTGACCTATGTATGCAAAGAGTAAGACTACAGGGAGGTGTACAGTACTAGTTAACAAACTAATAAAAGACTCACTTGTGGCCCTGATCTTACTAGGTACTTGCTTGTTAAAGTCAGCCATTGATACCACATCAATGATATGAAACGGAGATGTTGCAATAAATAGGTTTAAAATTCCAAACCAATTTGTAAAAAGGCAAGCCAATAATAAACTTAAGCTCATGACTACGAGTAGTAATCCGTATAAAAGATTGTTTTCTACAAGCTGACCAACCTTATGACTTATTAAATTCATAATTGTTTCTTTAAGACCTGTTAGTGAAGCTAATATCCCCATTACAAATACTCCAAAACCAACATATGCGATATACAGTTGAGAGTATTCCGCTAAGATTAGTTGCACAGTCATAACAGTACTTATAAGAGCAAATATATGAATGAACTTAGTATTACTTTTTAAAAACTTGGCTGTAACTTTAATATGTTGCCAATAAGAGACTTCTTCTGTTGAACGATGGAATTTAGGCTCGACTAAAGTTAATGATATTAATCCTCCGGTTAGGACACTTGGAACAGATAACCAAAAAGCTGCTTCGATACCGAAATTATCTGCAACAATACCACCTACTAGAGCCGATATCATAAAAGCAACACCTGCTATAGCACGTCTACGACCAAGACATTTCTCATACTCGTACTCTTTACCAATTTCTTTAAGTGAATCATACATAATTGATGAATTTGTGCCTGAGCGAAGCACACTGTGTACTGCTCCCATAGCCACACCGATAGCAAATAGCCTAAAGTCCTGGCTTACTGCCCAAACCACTGTATTGAGAACAAGAAATAGTGAGTTGAGCGCTAATACCTTTTTCCTACTCCACCTGTCACTTAGCGCACCACTTGGCACCTCGAGTAAGATCACAAGAGCCCCGTATATAACTTCAATATAAATTATTTCTGAGATACTCAAGCCTCTTATTTGCATAAAGATCTTATCAAAAGCGTAGTAAAGTACGGTTGATTCTAAAGCAGTAATTATATAAAGCTTGGTAATATTGTTTTTGATATTCATGATTAATTATAAGCAATATCAGAGTAAAGTGTAACTTTGATAGTGAGATAAGTTACTTTATTTTAGTTAAAACAAAGCCTTAAAAAATTTACGAACAGATTTTATAGAAATTAGGCTATTAGAAAGGATGATGACGAATATCCCGATTAACAGTGCGCCTATTCCGGTAAAATTATTCGAGCCAATTAATAAGATACTCCATCCAAAGATTATCCATTGGATGACATATAGTGAAGTTAAGTTTTTACTCCAATTGGTTAGTAAATTACTGATAGCGCTATCTTTTATTAAATGAAAAATACAGTAGCAGAGAGGGATCCACACTCCTACAAAACTCAATAATGAGAGATTCATAAAGAACCCACCTCTTGAATACTCACCGATATATGAAAATCTTAAAAGAAAAGTTGAGATTACCAGAATTATGCTCGAGGAGATAAACATATTCTTAAGTTTAGTAATGATATTAGCTGCATCTGTTAAATGACTACTCAGGAACATTCCGTATAAAGGGAAAATGAACCAAGGGAGAAATGGAAAAATCACTCTTTGACCTGTTCCAGATATCGGCGTCAATAAAAGGTGATTATTGAAGCTCCCCCAAAGTTCAGGTGAGATTAGCATTATGAGAAAGATAAGTATTGGATAGAAATTCTTTGGTAAGAATCTTTTTAACAAGGCACCAGCAATCAAAGATAAACCAGCCAATTGCAGTATGTCGACTGTTAAGAAGAGTTCAACCATTGATGCCCCGCTTGCAATTTCACTAGTATCAACACCTAAGGCTAAGAGAGGCAATACAATTCTTAAAAAATTTAAAATATAACCGTATAGAAATAGCTTTAGCCCTCTAAGGATATTATCTTTTAATGAAGCCCTAGTTCTCATTAAGAATATGCCCATAACAAACATAAAGATCGGTGCAGCTGGTGCTTTACCTAATGCTAAAAAGACATTACCAATTAGATCTGAGCCTTCGCCTGAAGCTTTCTCATGCAAAATTACTGAGTGTTGGATAAACATAAAAAAGATTGCAAAACCTCTAGCAATATCAAGATATTCAATCCTTTTGGAGATTTGTTTTTTCATACGTTCACTAACAACATAATATTACACTAAAGGTGAGTATTTTGCTCTTTCTATTAGGTCTAAAGCATACCAATAAATATTTCTTATATCTGTGAAAAGTGAAATCGAAATGCCTCTCAGTTCCAATAGTTATTAGGGAGAATAAGTTATGAGGTCACTAATGATGTCTTTAGTATTTCTAATACTAGGCGATATGTACTAAAATGAGTTATGAAGAGATTGAATATAGATGATGTAGGCAGATTGTCACGTGGTAAATCCACCAAAAGTAAGATTGGTAGTCGAAGGGTTCCGCATAGATTAAACAAGCTTGAGCTTGAAGCATTTGAGAGAGCAAAGAAGTACGGTTTTCTAAAATACAATAAGAGAAAGTATAGTGTCTCACTGCTTAATGTCTATAATAAGTATTGTGAGATTAAGAATATTAAACCAATCATCAAAGAGTCACCTTCTCAATAAATTCTTCAGCTAAATCAATTTTCTTTTTCAGATCTTTATCTTGCATCCTATCTAGATGGGTACACATCATTCTCATTCTATGATTTTTACTC
>JAHDCA010000063.1 GCA_020630115.1 Candidatus Dojkabacteria bacterium
GATTGGAATTACAGGCTTTAATCACAAAATAACACTGCTTGGTGGACAAACATTCAACTGGAAGCTCATCTCTAATGAGCACAACCTCTACATTGGTGTGACAGATGAAATAGTGATGGTGTTAGAATTCGATAAGACAAGTATTAAATGGCAGACGTTTCCTGATGCCAACAACACATCTTACATACACAGATATTTAAACATTAACTCAGACTACAAAGCAATTACGAAGGAAATACGATATGATCGATATGTTTATACTGCAATGAAAGCCTACCCCAACATTAGGATTTTAAAACAGCCACTAATACAAACAATCATTAACTATATAATATCCGCAAATAACAATATTAAATCAATTCGTAAGAGTTCTGAGTATATTTGTAACAAATTCGGAAAACCAATAAATATCGGAGGCTACGGTAGTATATGCCTCTTCCCCACACTTGAAGAATTATCAGAGGCAACTTACGATGAGTTACTCACTACTAGAATAGGCTACCGAGCTAAGTATGTAAAAAAAACAGTAGAAGAGCTTTATAATGACAGTTCAATTCTGAGATATTTATCTAAAGCAAACTTACCAGATATACACCAAAACGAATCTAGATTACGTACAAAACTTTTGGAACTACCTGGCGTTGGACCAAAAGTAGCTGATTGTATTCTGGTTTATTGTTATGGCAGAACCAATCTTACTCCAATCGATGTTTGGGGTAAGAGAATTCTAATTGACTTATATGACCTAGAAGAAAAGAACAATTATGACTATTATCGTGAGTGGGTTATCAATAATCTCGGTGAATATGCGGCGTACAAAGGTCAATACCTCTTCGAATGGTACCGTGATATCTACTCCAAGGGAGTATAGATTTCATACACACTTGCAATCCCCTACTCATACTGCTTCTTACTTAGATTTCTAAAACTCGCAATCTCTTTAATAAATGCAAGCTCGATATCACCTGTCGGACCATTTCTATGTTTTGCCACAAAAAGATCACCAACGCCCTTACGCTCAGTCTCAGGATTACTCTGCTCCTCTCTGTCGATAAACATGATAATGTCTGCGTCTTGCTCGATAGACCCTGACTCCCTAAGATCTGAGAGCATAGGTCGGCGACTCTGCCTTGACTCAATACTTCGAGAAAGCTGTGAAAGAGCTACAACAGGTACTTGGAGTTCACGTGCGATATTTTTAAGCCCCTGCGAGATTTCCTGAACCTCAAGATGCCTTTCCTTATGGGTACCTCGCATAAGCTGAAGATAATCTACGATTATCATGTCCAGACCGTGCTCTAGTGCAAGCCTTCGTGCTTTCGTCCTTACTTCATTGATACTCTGTCCTGGCTTATCATCGATAAAGATATCCGCATCAGCCAATTCACCCATTGCGTTTGAGATCTTTTCAAACTTTCCTTCATCCATATTACCAGTTCGCATCTCCCAAAAAGGCACCATGGCATGCATACCAAGAAGCCTATCTATGATTGACTTGTTATCCATCTCTAGTGAGAAAAATGCAATCTTTGACTTCCCTTTAACTGCAGCACTTCTTAAGAAATCAAGAGCCAAACTTGTTTTACCAACTGAAGGTCTAGCAGCAAGGATTATTAAATCAGAACCCTTAAACCCTCCTAGCAGTTTATCCAGATCCTCAAATCCTGTTGTTATACCTGATTCTTCACCCTCATCAACAGCTCTAATACGCTCAAAAGCGTCACCCATTAAGTCACGGATATGCACGAAGTTCGTCTCTACGCCATCCGAGGCAACATCAAAAAGCAATTTTTGCGCATTATCGACAACTTCTGACACATCCATTTCTTCATTAAAACCTAATTCTGAGATCTTAGCAGCAGAAGAGATAAGCGTCCTTCTCATTGCGTTTTCACGAACTATCTTCGCATACTGCTGAACATGAGATGCAGTAGGTACATAACTAGCCAAATCAGTAAGATAACTAGCACCACCCACCTTTTTGAACCATTTCTTGGCTCTTAATTTCGCAGTAAGTGTAACGATATCAACTGGTGAACTTTCCTCGAAAAGCTCAAGTACACAACTATATATCTGCTTATGCTTCTCCTCGTAGAAGTAATCAGGTAAAAGCTGACCTGCGACATCAATGATTGCATTCTTATCTATAAGCATTGCACCAAGAACTGACATTTCAGCATCTTGATTTTGAGGCGGCACTAAACTTCTGTAGTTTTCATTATTCATATAGCTGATTTATATCATTAATAATTAATAATTTCTATACACGAACAGGTTAGAAGAGTAATAGGCAACTATAGCGAATCAATTCTAAATAGGACTAATCTGTCAAAGCAATACCCTAGAGGATTAGCTAAGGATCTTCACTTGCAGAACCTTCACTGGAACTTCAGCTCCAGAAGTAAGTTTGAAAGTGCCCATCTCTTCGATATTTGCAAATCCAAAGTGAGTCTTATAACCCTCAAGTTGCGAATCTTCAGTATAAGTTGAAGGGATTAAATAAGTTGGATCAACATCGTTCAAGATCTTCTGGATCATATCATAGCTTGGTTGACCATCTATCCCACCAAGTGGCGCGATAAGTACATCAACATCACCAAAGTCAAAACCTTTAACAAGAGAAAAGTCAGCTGGGATCTCACCCATATATACGATACGAGCGTCACCTTGGTCTAAGATATAAAAGTCAGTGTTGATTGGCCTTCTTATGATAACTTCGCCTATTTCATAATCACCAGGAGAAGCGATATCAAAAACTTCCTCTTTGTTCTTTGGTTCAATAGTTCCATCAACCTTCTTAAGCAAGTTCTTATCTCCATAATACTTAGGTGCAGATGTAATAATAACGTCTGCTTCTGTCTTAGGGAGTTTTTTAACTGCTGATTCGTAACTTAAAGGATCTGTTAGTACTTCAATGTTATCAAAGCTAAATGTAAAACTACTGTTGCCGATTCTTTTGATCTTGATTGCCATCTTGCGATTATTATATATTACTTAACTCAGTCGACTGACTTAAATCAATCGGCTCAGCCAGTATAACTAATCTGTTTGTCGCAGTCCATATCGGTGTACAAGTGTACAATGTAAGGCGATGCTCAGCTGTAGGAGCCTCTATGCTAACTTCCTCTGGTGTGACAATAAAATCAGTGTACTTCTTATAAGCGTAAATCTGACCGTTCCAATGAACAAGGATTTCGTCACCATCATTTAACTTATCAAGATTATAAAAAGACTGAGTACCTGTTAAGAACTCAAATCTATGACCTGTAAGTACCACATTACCACCTTTATCAGGTGTACTTGTGTTAGGTCTTCTCCAAGCCTTACCTCCGCTTAGAGCATCTTCAGTTTGCCCCTCACTTATTGGCATCTTTACATCTATAGAAGGCAGATAGATGAAGTTGCCTTGGATATCGTCTCTCTCCTTCTGAACTGCTTCAATATCAACTTCGTACTCTTTCTCACCCTCATCATTTACTGTATAGCTGATTATCTCCTGTATCTCTACGTTATCCTCGCTAGTCCCCCTCCAATTATCAAAATGATATCTTGCTAGTGGGTATAAAGGTGCTATCAATATATATAGTGCAATTAACACTACAATTGTCATCAAACTAGTTCGTAATAACTTACGCATTTGTCCCTTTTTAGTCGTTTTCTTTTCTAATCTTTCTTGATATGAGTTCATGAGATATTATATCACTCCAAGATCCTGAAGCCTGTCATTTTCTTTATGATATTTAATTCATCTAATTGTCAGTAAAATTTAAAGTAATTTTCTAATTGCCACATCTTCAATCTGTTGTATAATAGCCGAGTATGAAAAAAGATATTCACCCACAATATGTAGTTTGTAAGGTAAGTTGCTCTTGCGGTAACACTTTCTCTACAATGTCACTAAAGGATGAGATCGTAACTGATCTATGTTCTAACTGTCACCCATTTTATACAGGTGAACAGAAGATTGTTGACACTGAAAATCTTGTAGCAAAGTTTGAGAAAAGACAAGAAGCAGCAAAAGCATCTGGATTCAAATCCAAGAAAGAAAAGATGGCTGCTAAGAAAGCTAAACTGGAAGCAATCAAAGCTAAACAGAAAGCTAACCAAGGTCTTACTCTCAAAGATATGCTTGCTAATCTCAACGGGTAACCTGAGATGTCACAAGAATTTTTAGATTTTGACAGCTTTAAAGCAAAGTTTGATCTTGCTAAATTTTCTGACAACTTTAATTCCACTCAAGACGAGTTAAATGCAGCCTACTCTGCCCCACAAAAGCATGACATAGGCAAGATCTCTCACGAATTTAATTACCTTAAGAATTTAGTTTCCTTATTAGAAAAAACCTCGAAACTTTATGAGGAACTAGATGGTGCAAAGCAATTATTAAGTGAACCTGATTTTGCACAAGACGCAAAGATCGAGATCACTCAACTAGAGACGCAGATCCCTACTCTCCTCCAGGAGATCGAGGATCTCCAGATCCAACACAAATTCTCAGACCCAGACGATTCTAGATCAATTATTCTTGAAATCAGAGCAGGTGCTGGAGGTGACGAAGCATCACTTTTTGCTGCAGACCTTTATAGGATGTATGAACTTTATGCTAAAACCAAAGGCTGGAAAGTGGAAATCAGTGAAGCAGGTACATCCGAGTCAGGCGGTTATAAAAATTTAATCGCAAATATCAAAGGAGAAAACGCTTACAAATCACTCAAAAACGAATCCGGAGTTCACAGAGTCCAGAGAGTCCCTGTAACAGAATCAGGTGGACGAATCCACACCTCTACAGCATCAGTAGCAATCCTACCTGAAGCCAAAGAAGTTGACCTAGTGATAGACCCAGCTGAGATCCGCATAGACACTATGCGTTCAAGTGGTGCAGGTGGTCAAAGTGTAAACAAGACTTCATCTGCGGTTCGTATTACACACCTCCCAACAGGGATGATCGTAACCTGCCAAGACACAAAAGTTCAGGCCCAGAACAAACAGAAGGCGATGGATGTACTTAGGGCCAGACTATACGACCTCAAAAAACAAGAGGAGATGCAAAAACGCTCAGATGAGCGAAGCTCCCAAATCGGTACTGGTGGTAGATCTGAGAAAATCCGAACTTACAACTTTCCACAATCTAGAATAACTGATCATCGAATTAAAAAAAGCTGGCATAACCTCGAAGGAGTCCTAAACGGCGAAATCGAAAAACTTCTAGAAGAAGTTAGGATAGGCTTGATGAAATTAGTACTTGGGTAAGTAAAAGCACCCAAAATTTATTTAGAAAATTTTATGATTGCAAGAATACTCCTGTTCCTTTAATATCATTATATTAATTATTCAGAAACCATAAACAAAAAAGCAATCGTAATTGGAGCAGGACTTGGTGGACTAAGCGTAGCGGGTAATCTGGCTAAGCAAGGATACAAAGTCACAATCATTGAAAAGAACTCAACCCCAGGGGGTCGAGTTTCTACTTATGAGGAAGAAGGATTTAAATTTGACCTTGGGCCATCTTGGTACATGATGCCAGAGGTTTTCGAGCAATGGTTTGAGAACTTAGGATATAAAAGAGACGACTTCTTCGAGCTAGAACAGCTTGACCCTGCTTACAAGTGCTTCTTTCGAGAAGATCAGTCAAACATAGAACTACATTCTGACCCTACCCTAACTGCTCAACAGTTTGAAGATCTCGAGTCAGGGGCTAAGGAGAAATTCTCAAGCTACTTTGAACTCGCTAAATTCAAATATGATATCGGTACTGGTATTTACCTAAATAAGATATACGATTCTTGGAGTTCTATTCTTGATACATTTCTGATCAAAAACA
>JAHDCA010000064.1 GCA_020630115.1 Candidatus Dojkabacteria bacterium
GAACCTCACTACAAATATTGTAAAGCCAATTGCCACAAGTAGAACCGAGACCATAAATACAGTAAAAATCATACTCCAGAATACTATTTTTAAAGTAAATTTACAATTTCCAATGCAAGAATTCTCAATCCAACATGCTAATCTAGATCACTACCTATTAGCATCACGACATCTCCTGTTGTTAAAAACTCAGGCCTACCCTCAACGATATCCCAATCAATCTCACTAAAATAATCGTCTAAAAAATTCACAGTATCGCCAAACTTCTCAAGATCACTAGTATAGATTTTACTCTTAGAGACGTTATCTTTTGCGTTATCAACCCTGATGACAAAACAACACGACTTTTGAACATACCCTCTATACTGACCCGCTAGACCTGACTTTGTAGACCCGTTAAATATCTCGACTTTAGCTTGCTCAGAGCGGACAAGATTCGGAATAACTTGCTGAGATTTTTGTTGGATAAAATTTGTGTATTTGTATGACTTTATAAAGTTAACATCCTGCCCATTAGCTAAAGTCTCTACTTCGGCAACTGAAAGTGGTACTGTCACAATATCTTGAGTCGAATTCAACAAGTCAATCTTCGACTGAATCTCAAGATTAGAAAAGTTAGATTTCAACCCGTTAGAGCTCATAAAATCCAAAAACGATCTTTCACCTAATACCCCTTCATATATTATGTAATTATTAATTTTAATACCTACCAATTTTTCAAGTTCAAAAAGCACCATATCATCTACAAGCACAGAATCTTTAATATTATTAGCAAAGCGGGGAAGATTACGGATACTTATATCCCTCTGCTGGGTATAGGTCTCAAAATAAAAGTCAGGGTTAAACTCGAACACACTAAGCTCCCCATTATCAACGTTGTTTACCAACACTCTGAATTCTAAAACTTTTTCATCCTCAACCCTAAGGAAGTATGTTGAACTAACACCTTGCGATGCTTTAATATCAATCAGATTAGTCTCTATCTCGGGTGTTGGGTTGAACGAGATTGATGTAAAAGCCTCTCCAAAATAAACCCCAACCCCACCTAGACTAACTAACATAACCAAAATTAGAAATACCTTCAAGAAGCCTAAATAATCACGTTTCTTTGGGGACTTAGCTCTTCCCCTTCCTCTAGTGTTAGATTTCTTCGATGATTTTGCTTTAATAGACCCACGACTTTTCTTAAAGCCCTTCCTTTTCTTCTTCTTATTAATATTTGAAAATATACTCTTCAAGAAAAGTCCAAACCTTACTGGAGAAAAAAGTCCTAGAAATTGTTGAATTGGTGACTTTCTTTTACTTTTTGAATATTTTTTTCTTGCCATTACGATCTGTGAAGGATAAGTATACTGACTCAAGTGATATATTCAAACTCCCACCCAATTTACCTTTACTATATAGATCATCACCTTTAATTGTATAGCCTAAATATTTAAGACTAGCTCTAATCTGATGCATCCTCCCGGTTTCAATCTTCACTAAAACCTCATTAACATCAGTGAAAACAATAAAAGATAAAGATGATTTTGCCTTACCAACTTTAACTTTCTCAAAGATATTTCTCTTACGATTTTGGGGATCACGCCTAATAAACCCCTCAACACGTTCTCCGATTTCCTCGAATCCTTCAAGAAATTGCTCAATAGAAGCTTCAATCGTAGATTCAACTTCCTGATCAATGATTGCTTTATAGATCTTATCAACTGTGTGCTCTTCAAATTGTTTTTTTAGCTCTAACTGACTAGAACGATTCTTCGCGATAACCATAAATCCTCCAACACCCTTATCCAAACGATGAACGATACCCGCACGTTCAACTTCAGGATCGAAGCTATCCCCCAAGTAACCCTTAATGTAATTTGCAATAGTTCCTTCATCATTACCGATACCGGGATGCACAACAACTCCATGTGGCTTATTAATAACTAAAGTGTCATCATCTTCTTGGACAATCCAACTCTCAAAATCCTTACTAACCTGAGGCTGTATCCACTGCGATATACTCTTTGTGACTTCTGAAAGAGCATTCTCAAACCCCTTTAGATCAAACCGATCTTGAACCTTCTCGAAATCTGCAGATGGCTTCAAACCAATCTTCTTAATTGCCTTAGCGACTTGTGATCTAGAAGCATTCCCTATCTCTTGTGAATTATTTTCCAGTAAATATTTGTCTAATCTCATAAATGTATATTGATAAACCAGTTACTACTATTATATCAGCGATATTGAAGTTAATGTTCATAATGCTGATAAAATCACAAACACCGCCTCCTCTCAATACTCTCTCGATTAGATTAATAAATGCTCCAGTAATCATCAATCTGGAAGATAACCGACTCTTATCTGTAAAATATATCAAAACAATTATTGCAAATATATTTAACAAAAAACCCCAATCGCTAGCAAAGCCAAAGGCTACGCCTTGGTTGATAATACAACTTTTATCAAAAGGAGAGATCACTTCCATATAGACTATCCTCTCAGGCTCCCGATCCTAGAGACCTTGTTCATAAGATTCATCTTTGTAGCACCAGGAGGCAGATCAGATGGGTCAACTTCCTCAACCGTTGCTGGACCACTAGAGTTGCGAGGTAAATCAAAGATATATGAGAAAACTATCAATGCAAGCACACCTAAAGTCATATAAACGTGTGCCCTATCATAACTAACAACATCTTTAGACAAAATAACGAACCAAAGTAGATACCCACTACCAACTACAACTGTAACTCTAAGATAGTTAACAACCCTCTTAGCTGTCTTTGGAGAATCATACATCAAAGTCCTTACAGCTCTTATCATAAAGGCTATAACAGCACTTAAAAATATAAACATACCACCACCTACAATTAACGAGCTATCACTACTTTGAGCACCAAAGATAGCTAATGTGATCCCCAACATCAGGTTACTACAGTACATAATGCTTGAAATTATCTTTCGAATTCGAATCTTCTTTATCACCATTGCCCAAACAACAAGACATAAAATCAGCATGAAATACATCCCAGTAAAAAGAAAACCCAGATCATTAAAATTAAGAAAAGACCATGGCAGCAGCCTAAAGAAGTAATACTCACTTCCGTACTTCTCATAAGGTGCAAGTGAGAAACCGTATAAATTATATAGATCTAGATTGGCGAGTACGTACATCAATCTGCCATACAGAACCATCAAGATACTACTACCAAACCATAAGTCTAAAATAGAATTAACTTCCTCTTCACGATTTCTATTCCAGAACCAAAACAGATAAGTTCCAATAAGGAAGATTATCAAAAGTAGCCAACCAGCTCCCAAAAAACCAATTAAATCATTTATCTTTCCTTGAACGTTAATATCCATTTACTCGGTAATTATACCTTAATATAAGACAACTTCGAATCTAAAGCCTATACTGACTATGCTCTAGAAGGCTTCAAATCATCATCACTTACCTCGCTAATGTTCGAGTTAGCATCATCTAACTCAATTTCATTTCCGTTATCGTTACCAGTTGAGGACTTTGAGTTATTAACCTTCCCCTTCTTCGAGCTTTTCTTTTGAAGCTTCTTAGCTTCTTTCTTAGCCTTCTTTTTTGCTTGCTTACTCATTTCCTCACTTACCTCTTGATCATCTTCAACATCAAACTCATCAATATCTTTAACTCTCCTCCTAGATGCTATTGCTTCTTTGGGGTATGAGAATGCCTTTGAGATACCGTTAATAACAAACTTCCCGACTCTATCTGCGAAAGAGAGCTTAACTTCTCCCTCGCTTTCAATTGTCTCTGAATAACCCATATCATCATGGATCTCAGTAGCACTTGATTTATCTTCATGCGCACAATACGCACAGAAGATCCAATTTTTATCGATCATTACTTCACAACCTGGGCACTTCTTCTTAATATCATGCCCACATCTTGGACAATTCACGAAACCTGGCTCTAAAGCGTATTCACATTTCTCACAATCTTGTAAATCCCTTGTTTCATAAAGAAGGTATCTTCTCTCAAGATCTTGCCAAAAGTCATCTCCGACATACTCTTCAGGGCGAATCATTAAGTAGATGAAATAGCCTAGGATATTACCAAAAAGCACTAAAAGTACACATGCAATCTGAAAGAACAGGTTATCAGTCCTTCTACTTATGTCTTTCCATACATTCCAAACAACTAAAAGCCATATGATAACCAATGCAGTTATCAAAATCCTTATAACCATATCGAAATCTATCTTCACAACTCCTTCAAAGATATTAATAATCAGTTCTTCTAAATTCATTTTCCCAATTCCTTTCAAATTAATTAGTCTTTATCAATCCTTGCTCTTTAATACGCTTTTCCGCACAAAAAAGTAACAATTTTTAAATTCTTAATTCATTATGAACTCTAAATCCCAAAATCACAATCAAAATTCCTGATTAATCACATTAACCATTATATAAGTCATTTATCAGCCGCGACTCGGAAATTATCCAAATCAAAAGTTCTAAAGAGTAGTCAAGGAGGGAATCGAACCCTCACTCCCTTAACGAGAACCGGATTTTGAGTCCGGCGCGTCTGCCAGTTCCGCCACTTGACCGTGATCACAGATTAGTGTGAATATGAGGATATTATATATGAATATCTTTTTTAGTAAAACCTTCTACATCTACTATACTCACCTTCCAGCACTCTATATCCACTCAAAAGTTATCAACCTCAACTATGATTTCCTCAAAACTAGGATTAAAAAGCTTTCTTTCGTTTTTTGACAGATCTAGGTACTCATTAATCTTAATGATCTCAGAATCAAAGCTTTCCTTTGACTCAAATGGATTAGTAACATATCGTCCCAAATCAGACTCTTTAACCCAACGGTAATCTCCCTCCATTGATCCCACCAACTCCCCAGTCGGGTTTAAAACCACACAAAAGTACATGAATTTATCTTCCAAGATTTCTCTAGTGGACTTATCGAGGACCACGTAATGCTTAATCCATGTCGGTTTCGGAGTCCCACAAAGATTTGCCTCTTCTTCTAGCTCTCGTGCTCCTGCCACCTCAAGCGTCTCACCCCATTCTACCTTAGCAGTTGGCCAGCCCTGGCACCCGTAAAACGGTGACTTTAACCTTGTATATATTAAGTACTCTCTTAATCCTTCGGCAGTAATACGGACAGGACACATGCCAATAGACACCTTAGCCTGCTTTATAAATCTTTTGTTAACTAGGTCTGTCTGGTTTGCAATATACTTTCCCTTACTACTTAAGGAATAGTATTTCCCTCTGTGTTCAACCAACCCTTGCCCTTTTAATTGATTTAGGTGGAAATTCAGTTGGTTATTTTCTAATTCCGGACTTGGACGTAGCTCAGTGTAACTTAAACTTTGTCCGTATAGCAACTTTTGTAGAATTTGAATCTGAATCTTGTGTATTTTTCCATCCATATATTTAGCATTATAACTTATATAACTGATTTTATACTCTTTAGTAAATCCTCCCAGGCAAGCCCACCTGCCTCCCTGGGTAGCTATTTATTGAGTAAAATACACCCATGAACATAAGTAAAATAAAAGAACAGCTAACTAACAGGATTGGAAT
>JAHDCA010000065.1 GCA_020630115.1 Candidatus Dojkabacteria bacterium
TTTTCCCATCTACATAGACATTATTCTTGACGATCTCGTCCATCATCAAACTAGTCTCGATATGAAACATAGTGGACTCCAAAGACTCGTCATCAAAAATGTTTTTACTAAAATCATATACCGACATAGCATATTCATTGCCTGCTATTTCTGCAGGAACATTATTGGCTCGACCATTAAAAAAGTGATCTTCATGCTCTTTTGCTTTCTTTAGATACTCGGCTTCATTAATTCTCTTCTGATAATAATCTGATATGGTTTCTTTGATGAGTTCTGCCAATTTCTTGTAGTAAATTGGATCCTCTCGCATTTTGACATTAATGGCCTTAATGGTTCTGCTGGATATGTGATCAGCTTGAGCTGCGGTACCTGTTATCTTTTCCACCTCTGCTTCTCGTTCTTCTTTATCAAAAATATTAACCATCTCAGTTACCTTAAGAATATCACCCTCTGTGGATATATGCTGATTGATAAGTTTTTGGATATGAGGTTCATATTCCCTATAAGACAACTCGTCATTAAATCTAATTTTGACTGCCGCTCGTAGTTTTAAAAACACTTTTGCATCTCTTTTGTAAGTATTCACTTTCTCTTCTGGAGTATTATTGATAAACTGTACTGATGACAATGCCATTTTCAATAGTCGAGTAAAAACACTTAACTTTTCATAAAACTTATGTCTCACATCTTCTTGAGAAAGATGCTCCTGATATACAGAAGCTTCAACCGTCTTATCTTTTAGCTCTTTGAATATCTCCCATACATCAGCATGGGCTTGAGGTAGTTTTTTGATTTCTTCAGCAATATTAGTTATGCTTCCTTTTAAGTCATCCTCGTCAAAATTATTAAGACCAGAATAAGTGCTCAATGCCTCGTCGAGACTTTCGAGATTACCAAAATAATCGATGATATAACCATAGTCTTTACCAGGGTGAACCCGATTGACTCTTGCTATGGCTTGTAGTAAAGTATGTTCTTTAAGTGAACGACATAAATACAAGACGGTATTATTAGGAGCATCAAAACCAGTGAGTAGTTTGGCTACGACTATTATAATTTCTGGATGTTCGTCTTCCTTGAATTGACTGATGGAGTTTTCTTCAAATTTAGAGAGGTCTCCATATTTGTCAATCATGGCTTCAAAATATTTATCCTCTCTTTCCTTCTCATCATCGTTGTCATAAAAGCCATCTTCGTACCCTTCTCGCTGATCTCCTCTGGTAACTATAACTGTGGTGCTTACCTTGAGATCTTTTCTGATTTTTCCTATTTCCTCGATGTAGTAATGATACTTAAGTGCTGCTTTTATTGTCGGAGCTACGATCTGTGCTTTGGGCTTGTACTTATCTTGTTGGGTTTGGAAAAAGCCTGTGTAGTGTTCGCATATATCCCAGGCTCTCGCTTTTATGATTTGATCCGTTTTATTAAGTTCGTTAATGGTGTTAAACTTTCGCTTGAGTTGTGCTTTACCATAATCTGAGAGTGGCTCTGATACTTTATCGAAATAATCATTGATGGGTTTTTCATTCAGAGTTATGTTATTATGCCTGCCCTCGTATAACAACGGGAGCACGGCTCCGTCAGCTACGGCATCTAATACGGTATAAGGTAAGCCAATATAACCACCAAACTTCTGAGCAGTACTTTTCTCTTTTTTCATCAGCGGCGTACCTGTAAATGCGATAAAGCATGCATTAGGAAATACACGTCGCATACTGACGTTAAAGGTTCCGTATTGAGTCCTGTGTCCTTCGTCGATTAATACAAATATATCTGCAGATGTTAAGGGAGAAAGTTTTTTGACAGCTGCTTCAAACTTATTGATTACTGCTGTTATGATATCGTCACTGGAATCTGTGAGTTGTTCGATCAAGTGAGATCCTGTCTTAGCTCTAACAACGTCTTTTTTACATTTTTTAAATGTTTCAGAGATCTGTTTGTCTAAGTCCTTACGATCGGTAATCAATACTATTTTTGGATTAGAGATGCTTTTGTTTGATGCTAACATCTGTGCCAGCATAACCATTGTCAGACTCTTTCCACTTCCTTGGGTATGCCAGATAACACCTCCTTGTCTCTTACCTGTGATATCTAAGTTTTGGACTCGGTTGATCGTTGCATTAACTGCAAAATACTGTTGATATCGAGCGACTTTCTTAACGCCTTTGTCATAGATCGTAAAGTTTCTGATGATGTCTAATAGTCTTTTAGGCTGACAAAGGGAATATAGTATTTTGTCTTGTGCAGTTACAAGCCTTTCTTCTTTCTCGTATTTATCAAATCGGGGCTTGGCATAGCTATAACCATAACTGCGTTCTCCAAAAATTTGCTTCTTTACCGCTTTATTTAATGGCGTATTCTTAATTCGTTTGAGTAGTTCATTATAGTCTGATTCACTTTTGCTATTCTGGAATTGCTCCTTCCATTTTGACCAGAACTCCTTACTTGTTCCTGTCGTTGCATATTTACCATCATTTTCTGCTACTGATATAAGTAATGAGGAATAAACATATAATGTTCTAATTCCATCTTTGCTGAAATTACGGATATGTTGCTCAACAGCAAGCTCTGTAGGTTTTTTAGTCCCTGTAAGTGCAGGTGATTTACATTCTATGATAACCAAAGGAATACCGTTGATAAAAAGCAAAACATCTGGTCGATAGGTATCTACTCGTCCTGTTCTTGTAACTGAAAATTCCTCCGTCACATGAAAGACATTGTTCTCCCAGTTGTTCCAATCTATATATTGAAGGGTATGGCTCTTCTTGTCTCCATCTATGGTTTGCTCAAAAGACTTTCCCAAGGTGAGCAAATCATATAAGGCTGCATTGGCATTGATGAATCCATCTTGTAGAGGAAGATCCTTAAGTGCCAGGACGGCTGACGATATATTAGAATCTGAAAAAGGATATTCTTTGCCTTTTCTTTTGATGGTATTGATACGGCCTAGCTGCTCTTTGATGATATCTTCAAATAAGACGGCGGATCGCTTTCCGCCCCTCATCTCTTCTGCCTCAGAAGGTGGAACATAGGTGTATCCCATACTGATAAGCAGCTGAATAGCAGGTATTTGTGATATGTGATCTTCTAAGAATGACGGCGTTTTGCTCATAATTTGGAACTATTTATGCTTAAATCTCATTACTATATTACTTAGTATTTGCGTTTTATAAGAAATGTCTTAACTTTGCATCGCTTATCCTACCATATTAGGAGGACAGAGTTTCGAAGCTCGATACATCAAGATATGTACCTAGCTTTGCGTTTTCTTAAACTGATATGTTACCATACTATTTTCTGTTTAATGATTTGTTAATCTCATCTGCGGATGGTATCAATCCTCGCAACTGCTCAGGTAATTCATGCACCAATTTATATTCTGCAACTCCTAGTGGAACACTTGATTGCTTCAATGTATATTCAACAACAATTTGATTGGCTTCTTTGCAAAGGATAATGCCAACAGATGGATTGTGATGCTCAGATTTTAATTGCTCATCAATAGCTGTTAAATAGAATTGAGATTTACCTGCGTACTCAGGTTTGAATGCATCTATTTTCAATTCAATGTTGACATAACAATTGAGTTTGGTGTGAAAGAAAAGTAAGTCTAAGAAATAATCTTGACCACCAACTTCTAATTTGTATTGCCTTCCCATATAAGCAAAGCCTGCTCCTAATTCCAATAGGAATTTCCCAATCTGTGTTGTTAAACTATCTTCTATTTCTCTTTCTGTGGCTTCATCTCCTAATTGCAGAAAATCAAAGAAGTAAGGGTCTTTAAATGTTTCTTTGACCAAAGCCGATTGATCAGCTGGCAAGACTTGGATGAAATTATTTGCCAGTTGCCCTCTGCTTTGATAATGGCCTTGATCGATCTTATTGATCAATATACTTTTTGACCAGTTGTTTGACACGATTTGCTCACAGTAATATGTTCGCTCTTCATGCTGGTCTATCTTGTCTAATAGCAGTCTATGGTGACTCCAAGGCACTCTTGCAAAGGCCATTTGCTCAAATGCTTGAAATTGTGCCACCACTGGTGGCACAATTATATCTGATTGATTATCAGTTGGTTGTATTTGTGCCATAGGTGGTGGCACTTTTGGTGATAGGCTTGCTTCTTTCTCGTCATTAGCCCCTTTTTTTGTCTCTATTTCTAATTGTGCAGTATCTGGCTGCACAATTGGCTCAAGAGACCATTCAGTTGCAAAACGCATCATATATTGAAGATTTCGTTTGCTCAAACCTTTCATAGTAGGAAATGTTTCCTTAAGATCTTTGGCTATCTGATCTACAACTTTAGCTCCCCAACCCTGAAGATCTCTTTCTTGATTTAAGGCATGCCCAATATTCCAATAGGTGAATAGTAATTCACTATTGACATACATCGCTACCTGATGCTGAGAAGCATGTATCCGAGTTTTAATAGACTCGAGTAGTTGTATGTAACTGTTGTCATTCATTTGTCTGAACTATGATTTATTTGATTTTGGGATTACCTTGATTCTTTTGCTTGAATGATTTGTTAGATAGCCTTTTAAACTGCAAGCTTTTACTTCCGAAATTAATAAGTAAGCCAACCTCGAGATCGAAAGCTTCCAAATAGTTAATAGCTTGAGCTAAGTGGACATCGCTCAGCTCAATGATTGCTTTTAACTCAACAGCTATTATATTCTTTATTAGAAAATCAACTCGCCTCGTTCCAATCTGCTGATGCTTATAATAAACCGGCATCTCCATTTCTCTCACAAATGACAAGTCAAGCTCCCGTAACTCAATCTCTAATGCTCTTTGATAAATGACTTCCTGAAAACCATTACCTAAGGATTTATGAACTGTCATTGCGGCTCCAATAATCTTGGAAGTTAAATCAGAATATTTATACTTTTCATTAATCATAGTCCATCATTTAATCATTTAAATCACAGTTCAGACAGTTACTCTTTTTTGCCCCGTCAATAATTGCTGCATTAGCCCCTTCTTCTGCTCTTGTAACTGTTTCAAATAGTCTTGTGTTTGATTGATCCCATCATCGGTTTTAGTCAAGACTTGAGCGATGGCGGTTTGTTCTTCTATTTTCGGTAAAGTCATCTTTAGTCCAAAAAAATCACCAAGACTTATGTTTAATAAACCATGAGCTCGTCCTCCTTCTTGAGCAATTTTCATAAGGTTATTTACAATCATTCCGCCTTCAA
>JAHDCA010000066.1 GCA_020630115.1 Candidatus Dojkabacteria bacterium
ATTTGAGAAGATTGATGAATTGGCAGAAAATATTACCACGCTAATAATCTCACATAGGTTCTCGACTGTGAGGAAGGCAGATAAGATAGTTGTTCTAGCTGATGGAAAGATTGTAGAAGTCGGCTCACATGAAGAATTACTTAAAAATGATAAAGGGCTTTATGCTGAAATGTTTAGTAAGCAGGCTCAGGGGTATGTTTGATCGAGGCTTATTCTCTTAGAGTTGCTTCTAGTTGATTAGCCCGATTGTCAAGATGTCTTGCCCTTAGTGTAATACTAACTGGGGTTAATATAGCTACGGCTGCTGGAGCCCCTATTAAGAATTCTTTCGAATCTATTGAAGGAAAAAATGATGCAGCGATCATACTTAATATTGCAGTAGTACAAGAAAGAAGTATTGTAGATTCTATCCTTGCACCCCTAAGTCTATACGCTTGATACCTATCTTGAGGTATTTGGTCTCGATTATTCATTAATATGTTCTTTGGCTAATTACAACTCACCCAAGCTCTTGTCAGTCTCGTTTGTCTTTGAGGCGACTAGGTTGAGGTACTTCTCAGTTGTAGATAGTCTCTTGTGACCAACTAGCTTTGACACTGTTACAAGGCTTACGCCGTTTGCAAGGTGATGAGCGATGAAAGAATTTCTAAGGTCATTGACTTTGGCATTTGAGATCTCAGCTTTTTCAAAGGCTTTGTCGATTGCAGTTCTGATGTTTCTAACTAGTAGTGGACGACCGTTTTTAGTGATGAATAGTGTGTCATCTTCTGATTCAGGTCTGATCTCGATGTAACTTTGGATTGCATTATATGCTCTTTGATTCAAAGGAACAGGTCTTGAGGGGTGGCTTCCTTGAGCTCTGACGTGTAGGAAGTGTACTTTGCCGTCAGGAGAAGTTCTGATGTCTTCTAGCTTTAGGTTTGCTAATTCACCGATTCGGATACCAGTCTGGAGCAAAACTTCAATTATAGAGTAGAGTCTTACATCTTTAGAGCATATATCTCTTAGAGCGTAGTACTCCATCTTACTAAGTACTCTAGGTGGTTTCATCTCAAACTTTGGATGTGAAAGTTTCTCGGAAGGGTTGCTTTGGATAGTTCCTTTGTCAACTAAGAATTTGAAAAATGTCCTTGTACTATTAATCTTTCTAGAAACTGACTTTGGAGTATATCCTTGAGTGTTAAGATCTTCCTTGAAAGCTTCTAGTTCTTCGATGGTGATGTCCTTGAGGTAAAGTACTGCTTTCTCTTGTGAGAAGTAGTTTAAAAGCTGTTCAATATCTTTGGCATAAGCTATTACAGTAGCGTGAGTTCTTCCTTTGCTCTTTAATTCTTCAGTGAATTCATCATGGAGCTTTTTGAACTCGAGGTTTGTAATAGTTGCCATAATAATTGCTTTTATAAGATATTGTTCGATTATAAGGTAGTTTTAATTATAGGTCAAGAGTGTCTCATAGTGTTGGCTGGTCGCTAGAGTTCATATATAATGTAATTGATGAGTAAAAAACTTAAGAAATACAGTCGAAATATAAAAATCTATTATATGAGTGCAATAATTGGAGCATTCGGTTATATCTATAACTCTATAGATACTTTATATTATAAGCATTTTGGACTTAGTTTTGCACAGATAGGTGTTTTTTTAAGTGTTTTCGCAATATTTACGTTTATATTTGAGATTCCTTCAGGGGTATACGCTGACATTTATGGCAGGAAGAAGTCACTAATTGTTTCAGGGTTGCTTGGGTTAATAGGCCTTTGTTTCATAACTTTTGGTTCAACTTATGAGATTTTCTTGGTTTCTGCTGCATTTGCTGGGACTTCGAGTGCGTTTTCGTCGGGTGCTAAGGATGCGATTCTATTTGAAAGTCTTAAGAAATTAAAGAAGGAGAATCACCTTGTGAAGATAAAGGGGCATCTAGGTTCGATAGGTATATCTTTTGATGTGATTGGTGGATGGTATATTCCTTTAATATTTGCTTTTAATGTAAGAATACCTTATCAGATTGCACTTGTGGCAGGTGTTATATCATTAATAGTTAGTTTCTTTTTGTACGAAGAGTCTAGGATAGAAAATTCTGGGGGTAATGTTGTTACTAACTTTAAAAGCACTTTTAATAGTTCTATAACGTATATAAGAAGTTCAAATGTTTTGAAGTGGGTGATCTTACTAAATTTGAATTATTTAGTGATTTGGCGAGTTTTTGGTGAGATGTTATCAATGCCTCATATGCAAGACACACTTGGGATAGAGGGGCTGCGAGTTCCGCTTGCACTACATGCAATAATCCAAGCTTTTATAGTTTTTTATGCTTCGAAGATCGAAAAATACCTCGGAGATACGAAAATGCTTTGGATGATGAGCTTTCTGACTCCAATAACATTGATAGCTTTTTTTGTTTTCGATAATGTTATTTTAATGACAATAATCTTGGGCTTGGTTTGGTCTATAAATAGTCTTGGGATGCTGATGTCTTCAAAATGGGAACAGTTTGCAATAGATGATGATTCCAAAAGAGCAACTATAAATTCTGGTGTCCAACTAATTAATTCTTTAATATTCATACCATTATTACCTCTGATCGGGCTTTTTATAGATAATCTGTCTAAGTTGCGTATGAGCGGTATCCTGTTTGGGCTATTTATCTTGTTAACAAGTAGCCTACTATTGAAATTTAGGCCTACACATTTAAGAAATTAGCATATAATGAAATATGCAAAACCTAAAGGTCGGAATTCGAATTACAATTTTCATAATTATTGGTGTTTTGCTAATTATTCAATCGATTCGAACTATCTCAGATACAATTACCAAATCGGAAGTTGTATCTGAATTAGAGGATGATGTGAAAGCTAAGAGGCTCGAAAATTTGGAATTGTTATTTGAACTCGATTCTATTTCAAGTGAGGAATATACGGAGAGAGAGGCTCGGGATAGGCTAGGCTATGCTAAAGAAGGGGAGTTAATTATTATTATCCCTGATGAGATATTGAGTTCGCCAGAGGTGAGTGGTTACTATGAATTGATAACTCAAGGTGATCAATCTGAAGATGAAGTTGACTTATTGCAGGAGTGGAGGGATTTACTGGTTGAAGGCATATAGCAACTAGTATATAATTACATACTTTTGACGCGGGGTAGAGCAGTGGCAGCTCGTCGGGCTCATAACCCGCAGGTCGTAGGTTCGAATCCTACCCCCGCAACCAAAGTCTCCTAAAAGTTACCATTTATTTAATAATTCGTTGTTATAAATAGTTATTAATTTTATTTGTAATTATGAAAAATTTAAAAATTATTAGTTTTGCCTTCTTAGTCGTATATTCTTTGGTTATATCTATTCTCGTACTTTTTCTTTTATTGTCTATGGCCTGGAGGGATACTGCGGTAATAATTAACCTGACAGATGAAGGTCTGGATTTGGTAGTAGAGGGAGAAGGAGATAAAAATATCTCTGTAAGTGCAAGGTCTCAAGAACGTTACAATTTTAGCTCTAGTGACTTTTATTATGGAGAGGATAATCTAAAGATTGTTGGAGAAGAGCTTAGTATAAATGAAAGTGGTGACTTTGAGTTAATTTTCTTTGATCCTCTAACATATGTGATCTTGGATAAGTGAAATCTAATTCATAATAGATGAAATCAAGACGAACCTCTTTCAAAATCAACTTTATACTAACTTTAATCTTTAGAGAATCCCTTTTTCATCAGACATGATAAAATCTATTAAATTCTAATAAATACTAAATAAATTCAAACTAATTACAACATGGTAGATCAATTTAAAATCGGAATGTTTCTTCTTATAGACAACATGGTACACGAGGTCGTTAAGAGGCAGATGAAAACTCAAGGGCGACAAGGTGGATTGATAATCCTAAAATTAAGAAATCTCGATAAAGACGGACAGCTGTTGGATAAAACTGTTAAGGCAGGAACAAAATTTGAACAGGTAATTACTACTACAGTAGAAGGTCAATTTACTTACTCTGATGGTGATAGTGCTTACTTTATGAATACAGAGACCTTTGAGACATTAGATATCTCACATAAGGTCTTGGGTGATTATGCTCAATTTCTAAAAGAAGGGGATAAAAATATCATTATGATGTATGGAGATAGGGTTTTAACACTTAGGAGGAACAATACAGTGACTCTTGAAGTGACTGAGTCGGTTGATGCAGTTAAAGGCAATACTGCAAATCAAGCAACAAAGATTGTAACAACAGAGACGGGTTATAAAGTGAATGTCCCGTTGTTTGTTAATAAAGGTGATGAGATCACGATCAACACTGAGAACGGTGAGTATATGAGCAGGGTTAGTAAGTAATGGCTGCAAGTGAGGTCAATCCTCAAGATAACTCAGAGCTTTTGGAGCTAGTTGTAAGTCTTTTTGAAGTAAAGCTCCTTGAGAGAGTAGAGCGCACAGGTACAAGTATCTTCCTTGATCCAATGTATAAGCAGAGTATTGCTTCTCACAGTTATTATGTTGCTTTGCTTGCTTTGGTTGTATAGATACTTGATAAGGAAGTTGATAGAGCTCGAATTCTTAGTATGGCAGTACTTCACGATATAGCTGAGCTTCGGGTTGGTGATCAGAATTTAGTAAATAGGCATTATGTATCTGATAAATCTGAGAAGGAAGCTTTCGGTCACATGTGGGGTAAGTCTGGTGTGGGGCAAGAGTTGATTGAAATCTACAATTCATATGGTGATGAATCCCTTGAAACTCGCTATTTAAAAGATTGTGATATTCTTGCAAGAACAATGTTTAATAAAGAAGTTGAGTCTATAGGTATTGATTAGGCTCGTGAGTGGATAGACTTTGATCTAGTAATGCTTAGAATTGATATAGGTAAGCAGATGGGGGTAATGATGTGGGGTACAGAATTTAAGGAGTGGTGGAATCGGTTTAAGAATGAGATTCGGGTTAAGCATGGTGTTGATCCTGTTGAGTATCCTTATAAGGGGTAGGTGCTTAAGGTTGGTTAAAGAATAGTGTCTTGTGTTTGGGGAGTAATTGGCTGAAATGTTTGTCAGAAGTTAAAACCTGAGAATTGTCTAGCTTCATACAATAGTTTGCTATGTATATGTCAGTTAATGAAACTCGGAAATTAGAGCTGGTCAATTGTGTAATTGAAGTATTTAAAACATCTTCCAAGTCCTCGACTAATGTGAAGTAGTTGCTTTCGATTG
>JAHDCA010000001.1:0-25619 GCA_020630115.1 Candidatus Dojkabacteria bacterium
CAGTTCTTGTCTGAATATGCTTTATACCTAGTTCATCATATTGATAGGTTAATTTCATACTAAAACTCATACCATCCCAATAGTTATACTTTGAATTAAAATTGGAGATCCCATCTTCACCTGTCACATCAGCATCTTCATAGTTAACAATCTCCCAATTTTCAAAATCTTGAATATCTTGAGTTAATTCATACGATATAACTCGGAAACCTTCATGAGCTTGAGGAGTTGCAACTTCACCAGCGCTAATCCAGAAATTGTTCGCTGTTGCTTCAAAGTCATTAGATTCAACTGCTTTAGCGTAAGTTAATATAAAACTCTCAAGTTTGGTCTCTGCTAACTCAATCACCTCATCTTTATCACTCCCTTCAATTATCTTTTCAATCTCATCCTGGTTAGACTTGTTTAACATATTGAATTCGAACCAGTTATTTCTATGTTCTTCAATTTCCTCACTCCTTTGAGCCAGATTCGCCCTGATAATTGTTTTTAAGTCCTCATTAACTTCTTCATCATCAAGCATATCAATAAGTACTGGGATTGCTTCATCTGAAAGATTCAACATATATGAGATGTCAATCTTCCCATCATCCAGATATCTACCGTAATTAAGCTGAGCGCTAGCATAATCAAATGGCGTGAAAATTATGACGCAGTAAACCACAAATCCTAATACTGCTGTAGAGATATTTATGAACTTCAAATCTCTACCTCTTATGTTAGCGTATAAAAGCATGAAGAATTGAGCCATGATTGCAAAAATCGCAATATGCACTAGCAACCTTTGATTAGTGAAGCTGAAGATATCCTCATAGATATATAACCTCCTGTGACTTGATACCGCAATTATCAGCGTCGAAAGTATTAGAACTCCAAAATTAATTCTAAAAATTAGCTTTTGAGCTTGATCTGCAAAGTAAACTTTGTAATTAAGGACTAATACCAGCAGATAAACGATAATTGATATAAATAAAAGTTCCCAAAAACCTCTTCTAGCATACTCTGCAAAAGTTAAGTCTTCATTGAAGTTTGTAACGTTTTCAGCCCCACCAAATAGATAAGTAAACTGTACGATCACGAAAGCTACAAACAGGAGATTCAATGAAGCTAAGAAAACACTTGTAACTACAATATCCCATCCTCTTTTAACTTCAGCATCATCTTCTCTCTTATCATCATTTAGCATCTTGACTACCTTACTCTCGTCATTAAAAATTGAGTAGTTAAACACTGCAAAGTAAGCGTGAACAACAAAACCGATAAATAGCTTCACAAAAGTATTAACTGCAGTTTCAAAATCTTTAAAGTACTTACCAAAGACTGTTTCTAAAGTGTCAACCAGGTAATCTAAGAATATTGTGTCTGCAGAGATCATTAAGATCGTAAACACACATAAAAATGGAACGGAAACTAGAAAACCTTTAGCTGACCTTTTAATAATCGACTTGATCTTCTGTGACCGAATCAGTCCCATATCGAGACTGTTTATATAATTACGCAGATCGTAGAACCATGCAATTGCTAGGATGAATGGTAATTTTATATACCAAAGAACTCCGTAAGACTTGAAAACTTCCGGCCTATGAATTGAAAGATTTGTAACCAAATGAACAAATGGAATTGATATGAAAGCAATAAATATTGCGAAATAATTCAATCGATACAAGAAACTCAACGAGAGTAGTGAACTTACGACTACCAGAGGTAGAAAGATCTTTAAATTAATTTTCTTCTCATCAAGTATTGCTGCCCCGATGACTATTAGAGTCCACACGGCAAAATATATAAAATGGGAAACTCCTGGTGATTTCCACAAGAAGAAATACATATACCCTGCTCCCAATAATGCACTTGTTACTAAGTGATAAGCGGGTAGCCATCTTCGAACTTTTTGATTTTCCATATAAATTTTCTTAGCTTATATCTAATTGTACGATAAATCCCTCGAAATAGTAACGTTTATGTACTTTAGGGGGTATAATACATAGATGAATAAATATTATATACCTCACAAACTTAAGATTGGTCAATTCACAAACTTATCTGATAAAGATTCTAGTGACATTATTTTAACTGGAGATTTAAAAGTTGAGGATATCATAATAATTGAAAACCCTTACATGCAATTTCAAGCTGAGGTTATCGATATCGCCCAATCAGTAAGTGTTCAGATAATCTCTATTATTAAAGAAATGACATCCGAGGCTAGATATGTAAATCTATTTATAAATGTTACCGAAGATATAGATCGTTTCAAATTCCTTGTTGAAAAAGCTACTGAATTACAAGCATCAAGCATTACGCCTATTATTTGTGAGCATTCGAAAGTTTCACTTAAAAGATCAAGAAAGCTAACAAACCTCTTTAATGCACATATCAAACGTGCTTCCACACAATCAAGAAACAATTTTCCTCCAGTACTTAACAAATCTGAAAAACTACAAGACATAAATGTGACAAATCCTATTGTTCTTAGTTCTGAAAATTCTGGCCAAAAGATTAGCTTTGCAGAATTAGACTTCGGTCCAAAAGAATTCAATATATTTATTGGACCAGAAAGAGGATTTAGTGGACAAGAAATTCAAGACTTCGAGGCAAGAGGTGCTAGATTCATCTCACTTGGTGAAAAAATAATGAGAGTAGAAACAGCGGGAATATTCATTACCGCACTTATAAACTATAATAAAGGTATTTATGAAAAGAGGACGTAAAAATTCACGTGGTTACAAAGGCAACAAAGCTAAATATAAGGGAAGTGGTGGATCAAAATTTATCAGGGATTCAAAGGGAAACAAAAAAAGAAGAGTTTATGACAAGATAGATATATTTCTTTCAAGGCTTGGGTCGATTCTTCAGGTTCCAAAAGGCCGTGTAAGAGAGATGTTCTCTTACAGAATAACTTCAGTTATAAGGCTTAATAACCTATTGGGAAAACCTGAGAAGATATTGAGACTTTTACAAGAATACGATTTAGTAATGGAAGAAGTACCTTGGGCACCTCATACATACCTAATCAAAAACATGGACAAAAGTGACCTTGCAAGGCTAGCCGAATATAAAAAAGGCTTATTCTACATCCAAGGTCTTTCAAGCATGGTCCCAGCATTAGAATTAGATATTCAACCTACAGACAAGGTTCTGGATATGTGTGCAGCTCCTGGATCAAAAACAACTCAGATTGCGAGTTTCATGAACAACCAATCCCAAATATTTGCAAACGAACAAGACTACCCAAGATCAAGAAAGCTTCTAAATGTTTTGAGACTTTTTGGCGTTAAAAATACTGAGGTTAAAGTATCAGATGGTCGGGATGTAGGTGAAAAACTCCCAAACCATTTTGACAAAGTACTTCTTGATGCCCCATGTAGTGGTGAAGCTCAAATATTCCTTCCCTCTCCAAAATCCCTCAGATTTTGGTCCATCAAGAAAGTAAATATAATGTCGAGGATACAGAAAGATCTAATTATTTCGGCTTTCCAAGCACTAAAGCCAGGTGGAACACTGGTTTACTCCACTTGCACACTTGAACCAGATGAAAATGAAGCTGTAGTAAAATCTTTACTAGATGCTTTCGATGAAGCTGAACTTGTAGAAGTCGGCTTAAAGAATAGCAAAGAGTTCGAGGCTTACAAAGAGATCTCGTCTAACGGAATCAGCAAATGGTCAGGTCAAGTTTTTGGTAACAATATGAAGAAATGTATGCGAATAATGCCTTCTAAGAGCATGGAAGCTTTCTTCGTTGCTAAGATCAAAAAAGGTGTTTGATATTTTTAGGTAGTTGTACAAATTAAAGAATATTTTGGATCTCTGGATGGTAGTTTTTAATTTCTTTTAGCCTACTTATAAGGTGCTTCATGTTTAGGATTATAGTATACAGTTTTCGAAACAAAATAGGGTGTCAAGTTGACACCCTATTGAGAAATACTTACCTAAGTTTTAATTAGTTAATACCCTTTCGGCTAAGATTTAATTTACCTTCAGGAGTGACTTTTATCATTTTAGCTTTAAATGTATCACCGACTTTAACAACTGCATTAACATCTTTAACAAACTCATCAGAGATCTCCGAAACATGAATCAGACCCTGTTTACCACCCATAAATTCTACAAAAGCTCCAAAATCAACAACCTTAACAACCTTAACATCGAATACTTCCCCGATCTCTGGTTCTTTTGTAATCAACTCAATTTCTTTTATAGCATTCCCTAGAACAACATTGTCAGCAGCGTAGATCTGAACTGAACCATCGTCTTCGATATTGAAATCAGCACTTGTTCTCTCGATCATAGCCTTAATGTTTTTACCACCTGGACCAATTAGCTCACCAATCTTATCAACTGGGATCATCATTGTATGAACTCTTGGCGCATTAGGCGAGATCTCTTTACGTGGTGCATCAATTGCCCCCTTCATGTTCTCAAGAATATGAAGCCTTGCAACTTTTGATTTAACAAATCCTTGCTTGAATACCTCTAGAGGTAAGCCCTTTGTTTTAGTATCCATCTGGATCGCAGTTACACCTTCTGCTGTACCAGTCACTTTGAAGTCCATATATCCGTAGAAGTCCTCTACATCAACCATATCAACCATCAAGTCGAAATCATTAAGATCATTCTCGTTAACAACAATTCCTACTGCAATACCAGCTACAGGTGCTTTAATTGGAACTCCTGCATCCATAAGCGCAAGGGAACTACCACAACTTGAAGCCATAGAACTTGACCCTTTCTCACTCAAGATGTCTGAGACTAGAAGGATAGTGTAAGGGAAATCATCCTGACTTGGAAGAACGGGATAAAGTGCTTTTTCACCTAGGTTTCCGTGACCTATTGCTCTTCTCTTTGGCATGAAATTCACCCTACCAGTAGAACCGTAACTCCATGGACCGTCATCATAATAGTGCATATACCCTACTTCACTCTCTCCTGTCATATCATCAACTGTTTGAGCATCTCTCATTGTCCCTAGAGTCGCTACTGTCATTACTTGAGTCATACCTCTCGTGAAAAGACCTGAACCATGAGTTTGTGGAAGTATCCCAACTCTTGAATCAAGCTCTCTAACTTCATCTAGACCTCGACCATCAACCCTAGTCTTGTCTTCTCTAACCATTCGTTGCATTTCCTTTTTAGCAACTTTTGTAAAACCGTATTCGATATCTGAGCTTTCAAACTCTTCAGCAAGTTCTTCTTTTATCTTTGAGATTAGTGCTTTGTCTAGTTCATCCCGGTCTTCACTTATTAGTGCTTGTTTAATTTCATCAAAGTAAGCTTCTTTGATCTTTGCATAAGCCTCTTCAGAAGGACTAAAAGATAAGTACTCGTAATCTTCTTTCTCAAATTGTGAGGCAAAGTCTCTCTGAGCATTTAACCATGAACCAAATTGTGCATGTGCAAATTCCATCGCTCCAAACACTATCTCTTCATTTTTCTCCCAAACACTAGCATCTAAATTACAGATACCATTTTCATCACCAGCAATGATTAAGTTCATTGGTAATTTATCCATCATGTCAGCTTTTGAAACTGGTGTACTTAATAATACTGGTTGATCGTTCTCGTTAAGTCCAACTCGCAGAATAGCTGTTGGATCGTTGTATGGAGCTTTCGAGATTAGAAGAGCCATTGATGCTGCGTTAGCACCAAGTACCATAGGATCGGAAAGTTCGTCGTACGATATTACCTTAATAATAATTTGTACTTCATCTCGGTAATCAGATGGGAACCTAGGTCTTAAAGATCTATCTATCATTCTTCCTCTTAGAACTGCATCATCACTTGGGAAGCCATCTCTCTTTCTAAATCTTGACCCTGAAATCTTTCCTGATGCAGACATCTTCTCTAAATACTCAATAGAGAGTGGGAAGTAACTTGCATCTGGTGATGCTGGAGTTATATTGACCGTAACTAGAACTCGGGTATTCCCCATAGCAGCTAAGATTGAAACATGTGATCTTGGTGAGAGTAATCCATATGTGAATTCGCACTCTTGACCATTAATCTGGAATTTGTGTGATTTTGTATCTAACATTTATTTTTTCTTATATTATTTGAATTAACTGATTATAGCACTTAGGCTAGACATTACATTAGGAGATTTGTATTAGTATTGGCAACTCTATATGTACTTGGAGAAGATAAACGAAAAAAAGAGCCATTTGCATGGCTCTTGTAAACTTCTACTTTAAAGATTTTAGATACCTAGCTCTTTTGCTAGTGCATCGTACCTACCTTCGTCAACTGACTTAAGATATTGAATGAGTCGTCTTCTTTGTCCAACCATCTGGAGAAGACCTCTTCTTGAGTGATTATCTTTCTTGTGTCCTTTAAGATGCTCACTTAGAACTTCAATCTTTTTTGTCAGTATAGCGATCTGGACTTCTGGCGAACCAGTATCACCCTCGGTAAGAGCATATTTTGCAATAATCTCTTTTTTTTGCTGTACTGTTAATGACATATAGGAATAATTATAGCATCAAAACTCGAAATCGTCTACAACATGGGGTTTATTTTGTTCTCAAATCTGTAAATACGACAATCTCTCAAAGACTCAAGAAGTCTGTACTATCGATTTAACCTACCTTTTATGATTATCTGGTCAGTCTCTAACTCGATATTTTGAAATTCTCTAGTCGAATAAGCATTTTCATTTACTAGGATCAAAGCATTGCGATAACCATCATTAACAGCATCAACCACGAAACCAAGCCCCATCTCTGCAAGGCTTATATCACCAACAGTTATGTTGGAGCTGTAGATTTCAGCTGATTCTATTTGATCTTTGTTGATCGTTGTTTTTACCCACAAACCATTCTTAAAGATCAAGTTATCAGAATAAATCTTGGAATAAATATCCCATTCATCCTGACTTCCAACAGAGTAATACTCTTTAACTTGGTAGTTTTGATTTGGATTACCCGAAAACTGATCTACGAGAAAAGCTGTAAAACCTTCACGAGCAAGTATTATAAATTCGACATTACTAGTTGAACTTCCAAACTCTTCCAGTTTAGCTTCAACAATCCCCAATTGTTTTTCATGCTCTTCACTTCCAACTTCAATTACCTCTTGAGAAACAACATTTGATTCAAAACTTTCTTCCCAAGTTTGGTATTGCGATCTTGCAAGAAAACCTAAGCATGTAATTATAAGGATCAATGCGATCAGCACAGTCACTATCAACATAATTAAAAATCTAAGACACCCACCACCCCTCTTTCTACGGACTCTTTTTTGAATTGGATCACTATGGAAGTGAACATTTTCTTGTGATTGCTCCGGCCTCATTTCCAGTAATTATCAATTAACTTATGAAACTTATCAAGTAAAACCTTAAACTCATGTATATCATTCCATAAAGACATCACTGCATATGTACAAGCACCTATTAAGACATTACTAATAAAAAGTATTACAACCTGTAAGCTTCGAGTGGTGTTTAGAGAAAAGTCGCTCATTTTAAAAATCATATATGAAACCCCCAGCATAATTAATCCATTAAAGAACATTCTAGCGATAGGTTTTATTGTATCTTCCATTGTGATTACTTTAACCCTTCTTTGGAGTCCAATACCAAGAACTATAACTTCAACAAGATAGACCAAACTAAAACTTAATGCCAAGCCACCAACCGCGTATTTTGATTTACCTGCAATTGTGAACCAAGCATATAACCTTTCAATATATAGTTTGATAGTTGGAATTACTCCAACTTGATCTGAAACAACTGCGTCTGAAGATGAGCCAATAACTGAATCTACAACCGGACGCCAATCATTATAATTACCTAAAAATCTTGTAAACATAAAACTAAATAAGATACCGCATAGCAAACCAACAATTGAAACAATCAAAGGAAATCGAACCTCTTTAATTGCAAATAATGCTTTTAACAATATCTGAGCTATAGATTGAGCTAGCACTGAAACTGAAAGTAAGCCAAGACACCATGCAGTTAAAACAGTTGTATCCCATTGCTCAAACTCAAATACTAACCTGACAATCGGAACACGTAAAACAACCATCACTACAACACATGGGATTATAAAGAAAACAACATTTCTCAACGCACTATTAAAAGTATCTTTGAAACTCTCTTCATCGCCACTCTCATGCTTCTCACTTAGATCAGGCAGTGCAACTTGACCAATAGCTGCAGCAATTATCTGAGGAGGAAACTTATGAAGAGCAAGCGCATAATTGTAAATACTTAACGCCCCTGCTTGTAGACCCAGACTTATCATATTGTTAACAAGTGAAGAAAGGTGAACAATTATATATGTAAAAACCCTTGGAATCCCTAACTTTATAATCTCCCACAACTTGCCTATGTCTTTACTTGGCTCCCAAATCTCAATCTCGAGTGTCTTAACCAGTACAGGTATTTGACTACAAAGATGAGCAAAACTCGCTATAGCCACAGCAACTGCGAAGCCGATCACACCATACCCCATCACAACTCCAAGAATATACATACCTACAGTTGTGAATACAGCATAACTAAAAGAAGCTACATTAGTAATAAAGAACTTGCGCCTTACTTGCAGATAAGCTGAGATAAGAGCACTCATACCCATAAAGATTGGAGAGAGAAGAAGAATACGAATTAAATTAACAAGTAAAGAGATTTCGGAATCAGAATACGAAACTGCATCCTCGGTCACACCTATAAATGCACTACTAATATACCCTTGTGCTAAAAATTGCGTATTCAGAAATACAATTGATACTGTTGAGATTAGTAAAATTACAAGTACGACAAAACATGTTACAAACAAACTATTAAGACGCTTCAAACCGTCTGCGAACTTAACACTACTGAAAGTTGGTATGACTGCTGCCGCAACACTACCGGCAATCAATATGCTAAATATAGTATCAGGGATCCAAAAAGCTGCATTAAACAGATCCATCTCAGTGGTTGCACCGAGACTAGACATCGCTCTCAATTTAAAGAAGCTAACTACTTTGGTAAGAAAGATTAAACCCATTATAAATGGAACCGAATTTCTTTTATCAAGCAATTTTGCAATCTTTTTAACAATATTTTTCAAACTATTTAATGATTATAAACGATACTTATATAAATTCATAACATGAAAGCATTCAAATTAATATTCGACACCTTTATAGATTTTGTATTCCCACAATTTTGTATCATATGTTTTCATCCTGCCCCATGGCTATGCAAAGAGTGTTTTAAAGATTCCCGCAAAGCACTACCCGAATGTTTTGAATGTCGAAGACTCAATAATAATTTCAAGACTCACAGTAACTGCGAGTCAGATTTATCTAAAAGTATATTTCTTTTCAAGTACGACAATAATGCAAAACAGTTAATGATTCACCTTAAACTCAAAAGTTGTTTTGAGATCGCAACAGTTTTGAGGAGACTTGCAAATGAATCGCCAATAGCATCTACACTTCTAGGTAAAGAGATTTCATTTGTCCCAATACCTATAACCACAAATAAGAGAAAAGAAAGAGGCTTTAACCAAGTTGAAGAAATCTTCAAGGAGATTTTAAATGAAAGACTTTTTACTGACGTACTTTTTATACACAACAAATTTAAAAACCAATCCGATTCAAGCAAATCAGAGAGAGTCAACTCGAATTTCAAATTCGAAGTAAACCCTAGCTATATCAACTCGATTAAGTCCACAAAAGAGCTCTGTTTACTAGACGATGTTATAACAACTGGAACAACCCTCAGAAGAGCTGCCAGGGCAATAAAGAAGATAAACCCCTCTATTAAGATCTACAGCTTCGCCTTCTTCAGAGGGAAAGCTTATTGGGATGACAACCCATCCATACTTTTATCAAAAGAAATTTGAGGTAGTTGTTTCCAAAACTACTCAGGAACAAAATACGAAAACCTAATTCTATCCTGTTAAATTTTATAACTTGCGATAAAACCACTGATAAAACTTATCTCTACTTATAGCAAATAGCCGCCTCTAAAGAAGCGGCTACTGTAGACCAATTTCTAAATCTTATTTCTCTTCATCCACTACTTCACCTTCAACAACTTCACCATCATCGTCATTTTTCGATGAATCTTCAGAATCACCATCGCTATCTGCTTGTTCAGCTTCGGCTTGCTTTGCTGCCTGCTCGTACATCTTTTGAGACATCTTACCTACAACCTCAGTCAACTCTTCAGTCTTAGTTTTGATAACCTCTAGATCTTTTTCATCTTTCTCTAGCTCCTCTTTAAGTTCATTAACTTTTTCTTCAGCTTCTTTCTTTTCTTCATCTGAGAAACTATCACCATTCTCTTTCAATAATTTCTCAGTATTGAAAACGAGAGAGTCAGCATTGTTGATCGTTTCAGCTTCCTCACGCTTTACTTTGTCAGCCTCAGCATTTTCAGCAGCTTCCGCAACCATCTTATCGATATCTTCATCACTAAGTCCAGTAGAAGCAGTAATTGTAATTTTCTGCTCTTTACCAGTTGCTTTATCTTGAGCACTTACATTTAAGATACCGTTAGCATCAATTGCAAAAGTTACTTCGATCTGTGGTATTCCTCGCGCAGCAGGCGGTATACCTTCCAGATTAAATTCACCTAGAACTTTGTTATCAGCTGCCATCTCACGTTCTCCTTGAAGGATCTTAATAGTTACTGCTGGCTGATTATCAACTGCAGTACTGAAAGTTTCTTTCTTCTCAGTTGGGATAGTAGTATTTCGCTCAATCAACTTTGTCATAATCCCACCCATTGTCTCAACTCCAAGTGATAAAGGAGTTACATCAAGAAGTGTAATATCAGAGACTTCTCCTCCAAGAACTCCAGCTTGGATAGCAGCACCGTTAGCTACAACCTCATCCGGATTAACACCCTTATTCGGTTCTTGCTCGAAGAATTCTTGTACCTTCTTAGCAATAGCTGGCATCCTTGTCATACCACCAACAAGTAGTACTTGTGAGATCTCTGACTTTTTGATTCCTGCATCTTTAATAGCTTTCTCACATGGCTTGATTGTTGCATTGATTAAATCACCCACAAGTTTTTCAAAGTCAGCCCTCGTCAACTCCATCTTTAGGTGCTTAGGCCCTGAAGCATCAGCAGTTATATATGGTATGTTTATCTCACTCTTCTCAGAGCTTGAAAGCTCTATCTTTGATTTCTCTGCAGCTTCTTTAAGTCTTTGGAGTGCTGTCTTGTCGTCTCTTAGATCAATACCATTCTCTTTCTTAAACTCATCTGCTAAGTGATCAATTAATTTTTGATCAAAGTTATCTCCTCCCAAGTGTGTATCACCATTAGTCGAGAGAACCTCAAAAACTCCATCACCAATCTCCAAGATCGAAACATCAAATGTACCACCACCAAGGTCGTATACTGCAACTATTTCATCTTTTCCGCCCTCAACACCGTAAGCAAGTGCCGCTGCTGTTGGCTCGTTAACTACTCTCTCAACTTCCAGCCCTGCGATCTTACCTGCATCTTTAGTTGCTTTTCTTTGAGCATCATCAAAGTAAGCTGGGACTGTAATGACTGCTTTAGTCACTTCTTCACCAAGGAAGCTTTCTGCATCCTTTTTAAGTTTTGCAAGAATCTTTGCAGAAATCTCTTGAGGTGAGTACCACTTACCTTCCATCTGGATCTCCACACCACCACTCTTACTCTTTTGAACTTCAAATGGGAAAAGTTTTAAGTCCTTCTGTACTTCTTTATCATTAAACTTTCTACCAATAAGTCTTTTAACTGAGTAAACCGTATTCAGTGGATTAGTTACAGATTGGTTTTTAGCTGGTACACCAACTAATTCCTGATCCTTATCGTCAATTGCTACAATACTCGGAGTAGTTCTTCCTCCTTCAGCATTTGCAATAACAACAGGTTTTCCTCCTGACATATATGCCATTACAGAGTTTGTTGTACCTAAGTCGATACCTAGTATTTTTGCCATAATTTTTAAAAATCTAAAATTTAACTATTTTTTGATACCACGACCTTGGCTGGTCTGATGATTGTATCTTCTAATTTATATCCGAATGCTATTACATCAAACACAGTACCTTCATCGCCTTGCGGTACTGTAGCGATAGCTTCATGAATAGCACTATCGAATTGCTCACCTGTATTAACTTCAATGACTTGCACTCCCAAGTGATCAAGAGCGTGTCTCAACTTATCAATAATATCTTTAATCCCTTCGAACCATTTCTTAGTCTCCTCTTTAATCTCTAGTTTGTCAGCCTCTTTCTCAGCAAAACCAGTATCATCGATCACATCAAATATACTTTGTGCCACTTTTCTCTTCAGACCATTCAAAATCATCTCGTTCCTTGTATGCATTGACTTCTCAAGATTCTGATAATCTGCCAATGCCTTAAGCATTTGATCTTTAGCATAATCTCTTTCCACTTCCACCTCAGTAATCCGATCATTCAATTCTTTAATCTGATTCTCATATTTTTCGTATTCTTCAACTTTATCTTTCAAATCTTTACTCATATATTTAGAAATTTATCTTAGTTCCAACCCATTAAACTCTCGTTCAGGGCTTCTCTTACGTACTCAACTGTTGGTATAACTTGTCTGTAGTTAAGTCTGCGGGGTCCAATTACACCCATAACTCCAGACTGATTATCCCAAAAGTCAAACTTACACATCACAACACTAAAATCTTCAAGGTTTCTAATCCCGACTTCTTCGCCTATCAAAATCGCGATTGAGTCATCATTGATCTTAGTCGTAATTCTTGTAAGCAAGGACTCATCTTCAAGTAGATCAATAATTCTTTGCAAAGACTCGATATTCTTCAATTCCTCATAATTCAAGATTTTATTAATTCCGTAGTGTCGATTGAGTCCATCCAAGTTAATAAAAGCAGTATTACCAGTATGAGACGAAAGCATCTTCATAACTGTCCTCAATAAGACCTCCTGGTCAAATCGATTTCTGTATATGCCTTGCTTGATGTTTACAGTAGCCTGTGGGTTTACACCAGGGTCATCAGAAATCTGATTAATAAAATGCCTGAAAGCAATATCCGTAGGGACTCGACCAGAACTAACATGACCTTTGCCCAGAAAGCCCATCTCCATTAGTTTTACCATCTCTGATCTAATCGTAGCTGAGCTAACACCAAAATCATACTCACTAACAAGAAATGCAGAACCTACTGGCTCAGCATCCTTCATATACTCACTTATTATTGAGAATAGTATTTCCTGTTGTCTTTGACTCAAAGTCATACTGGCAGTCTACCAAAGTGACTGCCAAGTGTCAATATAATGTTTACATCAGAAATAATTATAGTGGCTAAAAGCTCTCTATTATAGTAAAATCACAAGTTATTCGAACGAGAATAGTATTATCTAAAATTAAAGAGTAGTAATATGAATATCAGCGTAGAAAAACGAGAGCTAACAGGTAAAAAAGCTAGACGCCTTCTAACACAAGGACTAACACCTGTAGTTATCTACAACGCAAAAACAGAATCTAGCAATGGTAAAGTAGCTAGTGGTGATATCCTAAGATTGATAAATAGTTCAACATCAGCATCAATTGTTGATATTGAAATCGATGGAAGATCATTAAAAGCATTAATCAAAGATGTAGACAGAGACCCAAGAACAGATATTATCCGACACGTAGCATTCTTTGAAATTGACCCTGAAGCAAACATGTCATTCAACATTCCATTTACATTTAATGGTGTTGCACCAGCGGTGAAGAACAACTTAGGTGTTCTAGTCCAATCAGCCACTTCAATCGAAGTAAGAGGTAAATTAGCCGCAGCGGTTGAAGCAATTGAGGTCTCAATCTCCGAGCTTGAAAACCCAGGTGATTCTATCCTTGTGGGAGATATTGAACTTCCTGAAGGCTTAGTTCTTATTAGAGAAGAGCAAAAGAACCAAGCTGTTATTTCTGTATCACAGCTTCAAAAACTTGTTGAAGCAACTACAGAAGAAGGTGAAGAGGGAACTGAAGGTGAAGAGGGTGAAGATGGAGCTGAAGGTGAAGCTTCGGAAGAAGCTGCTAGCTAACCAAAAAGATTTATATCAAGTTCTTAAACGGTCTTTGAAAACAAAGACCGTTTTTCTTTCTAGCTATTGTATAATTGAGCAATGAAGAATTTCAAAGAAATTGATGTACTTGGATATAAAATCGCTAGCATCACTAATTCTAATTTATTTAAGGTCATCGACAGTATCATAGCTGAAGGCTCCGTTGGAAATCACTTAATGACGGTCAACTCTGAATACTTCCTTAAAGGAGACACAATTCCAGAATTCAGCAAGGCTGTTCACGATGCAAGAGCCAGACTTGCAGATGGCGTTGTACTCCTACTTATCGCTAGATTGCATCAATTACAGGAGGAAAACTCGTTTCGCAACCTTCCTAATATGATTAGAAACTCCCTACTTATATTTCGTACTGGCTACGAATGGTTCTTAACCAGAGACAAAGTTACAAATACAATCCCCGAAAGAATCATTGGATCACAAATCATCCACCCACTATGTAGATATGCATCACGCATGAACTTGAGAGTTGCCTTATACGGAGGCCTTGACACCCCCAGGTACAATGTAGGCTCAAAGGCAGGAGAAAGACTTAAAGAGCTATACCCTGAGCTAAAAATAGTCGACATATACCCTGGTAATCGCCAAGAGACCCTAAGAGGTGAAGATGTCGCAATACACTTTAAAAAGTCTCAGCCTGACATAATAATTACTGGGCTTGCTAACCATATAGGAGAAACTTGGCTAAAC
Source organism: Candidatus Dojkabacteria bacterium (assembly GCA_020630115.1). Taxonomy (GTDB): domain Bacteria; phylum Patescibacteriota; class Dojkabacteria; order SC72; family JAHDCA01; genus JAHDCA01. Next base: position 14,731 of record JAHDCA010000001.1, read on the forward strand.
CAGCACCTCAAAGCCTCAGGAGCTAAGATTGGAATCAACCTTGGCGTAACATTCGACTACCTTAGTGGTAATAAAAAGCCAATGCCCAAATGGATATCAAAAATCGGTCTAGAGTGGTTACTTAGGCCAATACTAAGTGAGAACAGCTTAAGCTCAACATTCAACAGAATATCAAGAGTGGCAAAGAATTTTAGCCACCTCTTCATAAAAATCATTAACTCCTAAGCACGGGTAACAATTAAAAACCCCTCGCTGTGCGAGGGGTTTAAATTTCTTTCCAGAAAGATTGAGTTCAATTTACCACTTAAAGTGAGCAAATGCTTTATTAGCTTCTGCCATTCTCTCAACTTCCTCTTTCTTCTTAACCGCTTCTCCTTCACCGTTGAAAGCTGCAAGTAATTCGTTCTTTAGTAATGTTGCGAAAGACTTACCTTTCTTCTTTCTTACGATATCACATAACCATCGGATTACTAAAGTTTCTTGCCTAACTGGGTTGACTGGAACTGGTACCTGGTAGTTTGCACCACCGATCCTTCTAGCTTTGATCTCCATACCTGGTCTGATGTTATCAAAGACTACAGATAAGAACTCGAGCTCTTTTCCAACCATCTTAGCTTCAGCTGCTCCTGTTTCTAAAGCTTCGTAAAATACTTTCTGAGCTACGGTTTTTTTACCGTGAAGCATGATTTTGTTTACAAACCTAGTAATAACAGTATTTCCGTATCTTGGGTCTGGCGCGGGTTTTCTATGTTTTGCTCTTTTACCTCTCATTAATTACTAGTTTTAAATTAATCGCTACTTCGCTTAGCTCCGTATTTTGACCTACCTTGTTTTCTTCCTTCAACTGCAGCACAATCGTACTTACCTCTAACTACGATGTATCTTACACCTGGAAGGTCTCTCTTTTTACCACCTTTCAAGAGCACAACAGAGTGCTCTTGAAGGTTATGACTTTCTCCTGGAATATAAGCGTTAACTTGTCTTCCATTTGAAAGTCTAACTCTTGCAATCTTACGTAAAGCAGAGTTAGGTTTTTTAGGTGTTACAGTCATTACTTGAACACATACTCCTCTTTTGAAAGGATTGCTTGCAAGCGAGTAAGTATTCTTAAGAGAATTGTAGTTAGTCTTCATAGACTTTCTACTAATCGCCCTTGTCTTACTTCTTCTTGGTTTTCTTATCAATTGGTTTATTGTTGGCATATCTTCGTGATTATATATTATTAGTAGATTTAGTCAATTGAAATTTCCTCTAAATCGTTGATATCCGCGATGTTTGCTTCAGCTCCAGCAGGGATCTTTCTACCAATCATCACATTTTCCTTCATACCTCTTAGATAGTCAACTTTACCTACGATAGCCGCTTCAGTAAGCACTCTTACCTGCTCCTGGAATGACATCGCTGATAAGAAACTGTCAGTCTTAATCGCTGCTGCTTTAATACCTATCAATTTAGGCTCAACATGAACTAAGTTTCTCTCTTCTTTTCTTAAGAGTTCATTAACTGCATCTGTGATGTATCTGTTTACAAGTGAACCAACTAAGTACTTAGTTGTGTCTCCTGAGTCAACTACCATACCCATTCGAGCCATCTGCCTTGCGATAACCTCAACGTGGATATTGTCGATTGAAACACCTTGTTCATAAAACACTTTCTGAACCTCAGTAACGATGTAATCTTGTGCCTTCTCGATTCCTGCAACCTCTGCAAGCTTCTTTGGATCTAATGATCCTTCTGAAAGAGCATCTCCAATCTCAACCTCTTGTCCTTCTGTAACTACAACTCCAACACCTGGAATTATAGTTTCAGCTACTTCAGCATCAACTGAACCATTTAAAGTGATCATCCCCATATCTACTCGAACAGTTCCTTTAGCAGGCGATGTTCTTTCAACTTCGTTTTGATCTATAAACAATACTGTCCCGATATCAACTGAGTCACCATCCTCTACAGCAACTTTCTTAGCTCCTGCAGTTGCATAATTTTCTCTAATTACCCTCTTACCCTTAACTACAACGATATTAGACCCATCATCCATTGATTCAATGTGTACTTGACCATTTACCTTAGAAAATGCACCTACGAATTTTGGAGTTCGAGCTTCGAATACCTCTTCAATCCTAGGAAGACCTTGTGTAATGTCGACTTTAAGAGCACCACCAAAGTGAAATGTTCTCATCGTCATCTGAGTTGAAGGTTCACCAATTGATTGAGCTGCAATAATTCCTACTGCTCTACCCATCTCAACTTCCTTACCTTGCTCAATATTGTGTCCATAACACTTTCTACAAATACCTATTGGCGCCTTACAGAACATTGGAGTTCTTGCAAACACGTCATTGATAGTTTCATCAGCTTCGATCAGTTTCGAAGCCTCAGCCTCTATTGCAGTGCCTTTAGCGACAATTATTTCACCATTCACACCTACAACATCTTGTTGTGCAGTTCTTCCGTAAACAGTTTTAGCAAAACTAATTCTCCTAACATCATTTCTAGATAATTTGTATCCTTCTCCATCATACCCACAATCTTCACTTCGGATGATAACACTGTGTCCAACATCACAAAGCTTTCTTGTTAGATACCCAGAGTTAGCAGTCCTCAATGCAGTATCAGCTACACCTTTACGACCACCACTTGAAGCTACAAAGTATTCAAATGAGTTAAGACCATCTCTATAGTTACCCTTAATAGGAAGAGGAATCCATTGACCTGAAGAGTTTCTAACAAGACCTTTTATCGAAATAATCTGCCTTGTTTGAATCTTACCTCCGTTAGCTTTAGATTCAACCATTTCATAGATTGAATTGTTCTTATCAAGACCTTCCCAAGCTTCCTCAGCGATCTGATCAGTAAAATCAGACCACATGTTTGTAGAAATCCTTTTCTTTTCAGCATCTGTAATAAGCCCTTGTAGGTAATTTTCCTGAAGTTGCTCATCTTTAGACTCTATCTCTGCAATTTTAGATTTAAGATCGATATCGATAGCAGCATCTTCCATAGCAAATGAGAATCCAAGATCACCTGAATACTTAAATCCTAAGTATTTAAGATCATCTAGAAGTTGAACCATTCGGTCTTCACCGTAATTATTTCTAGTTTCCTTAATAATTTCTGAGATATCATCATTACTAATTCTCTTATTAATAAATCCGTAACCTTCTGGCAAGATATTGTTAAAGAGAACTCGTCCAGCTGATGTATCAATAAATTCACCTTCTTCCCTTAGCCTGATCTGAGTATTCGCGCTAACAATTCCTCTTTGGAATGCTTTAACTGCTTCAGATCTGTTACCAAAGATTTTTGGATTATCAGCCTCGTCCATATCAGTTACCATGAAGTAACCAAGAAGCATGTCCTTTGCAGGCTCAGCTAGGATAGATCCATTTGAGATATTAATAACATTTTTGCTAGACAACATGCTTGTTGAACCTTCCTCAACTGAGTCATCAGAAAGCAACAAGTGAACAGCCATCTGGTCTCCATCGAAGTCAGCGTTGTATGCTTTACATACAAGTGGGTGAATACGAATTGCATCACCTTCTACTAGAACAGGGAAGAACGATTGGATCGAATATTTGTGAAGAGTCGGAGCCCTATTAAGCATAACAGGTCTAGTTTTAATGATATCTTCAACAGCATCCCAGATCCTTTTATCCATCTGCTCGATCATGTCTTTTGCAATTTTGATATTTGGTGCAATCTCTCTATCGATCAATTCAAATATGATAAATGGCTTGTACATCTCAACAGCCATATGTTTTGGAAGACCACATTGAGTAATCTTCAATTGAGCATCACCAATAATTACAGCACGACCTGAGTAGTCAACACGCTTACCCAAAAGGTTTCTTCTGAAGATACCTTTCTTACCTCTTAGTTCATCAGTTAATGATCTGTAAGGTAACTTTTTAGAGTTAAGCATTGCTTTACTTGGTCTGTGACTGTTATCGATTAGAGCATCAACAGATTCTTGAAGCATTCTCTTTTCATTTCTCAAGATAACATCTGGAGCTTGAATTGAGATTAATCTCTTTAAACGATTATTTCTATTAATAATCCTTCTATAAAGATCGTTAAGGTCAGAAGTTGCGAATTTACCACCTGATAGAGCAATAATTGGTCTTAGTTCTGGAGGTAAAACCGGAATCTTCTTAAGAATCATCCAATTTGGATCTACATCATTTTTCAAGAAACCTTGAAGATACTTCAACCTTCTGATCATAGTATTCTTCTTAGTCTTTGACTTTTCAACCCTAACTTGGCTTGTAAGAGCCTTAACTTCAGAACTTAAGTCTAACTGAGCCAGAAGCTCTTGAATCGCTTCAGCACCCATCTTAGCCTCAAAGAAGATTACTCCACGGTCTTCTAGATCAACGTATTCATCCTCAGTAAGGATAGAACCTACAGTCACATCAGTAACCAACTTAGTTAATCTTGCATAGAATCCATCAAGTTCCTCCTCTTGCTCAGCAAAGTCTTTTCGAATCTTTGCAAGAGTTTGCTTCTTCTTATGGTCAATTTGACTAGTTTTGAAGTTTTTAGCTTCTTTTTTATCAGAATCAACTTCCTTCAATTTATCTTTGAATTCTGTTTCAACTTCAGCAAGCTCTTCATCCATCTGCTGTGTAAGAGATTTACGATCTTCATTTTGAGCTTCCTTTAGCTTGTTAAGCATTGATTCTCTCTGGTCATCTTCAATTGAAGTAACCATGTAACGAGTGTAATAAATAACTGCTAGAAGTTTCTTTTGTGGCATATCTAATGTCATAGATAGCTTACTTGGAATACTGTAAGCAAACCAAAGATGTGTTACAGGAACTGAAAGATCGATATGACCCATTCTTTCCCTTCTCACTTCTTTCCTAGTCACTTCTACACCACATTTATCACAAACAAGACCTTTATATCTGATCTTCTTGTATTTACCACAATGGCACTCGTAATTCTTTGTAGGACCAAAGATTTTTTCACACATAAGCCCATCAGTTTCCGACCTAAATGTTCGGTAATTGATAGTCTCAGCTTTTGTAACTTCTCCAAAAGACCATTCTTCAATGTCCTCAGGTGAAGCTAGTGTAAGTTTGATCGCGTCAAACTCTGACACAAAAATGTCTTTATAGTTCTTCGTGTTCTTCATAGACTTCTTCCTCCTCAACGAGTTCGTTTGAAATTAAATCAATCTTAAGCCCCAATGCATTTAGCTCTTTTACAAGAACTTTGAATGATTCTGGAACATTTACTCCTTCAATCTTTTCACCATGAATGATAGCTTTATACGCATCAGCTCTTCCTTTTACGTCGTCTGACTTGATTGTAAGCATCTCTTGCAGAGTACTTGGAACACCATGTGCTTCAAGTGCCCACACCTCCATCTCTCCGAATCTCTGACCACCAAATTGAGCTTTACCTCCAAGTGGCTGTTGAGTTACTAGAGTGTATGGTCCTGTAGATCTTGAGTGTACCTTCTCACCAGCGATATGCTTTAGCTTAAGAACGTATTTCATACCTACAGTCACCGGTCTTGGGAATTTTTCACCTGTTCTACCATCCCATAGGTCAACTTTTTGTAGCATTTCCAATCCTTTTTCCTTCATCTGATCTTCGATCCATGATGTATCAATCTCATCAAATGATGGGATCGCAAATTTCTCATCTAACAGAGACGCCCAGAGTCCGTAGTGGACTTCCATCGCTTGTCCCATGTTCATCCTCTTAATGAAAGCAGGAGTCAAGATAATATCAACTGGTTTACCATCAGCTGTGAAAGGCATGTCCTCTACAGGTCTGATAGATGCGATTGTATTTTTATCTCCATGTCTTCCTGAGATTTTGTCTCCGTAGTTAATTTTTTTAGTATTTGCTACCCAAACTTTAACCTGCTTAAGAACCCCTGGTGGTAGCTTGTCACCTTCTTCCGTTGAAAGAAGCTGAGTCTTAATAACAATACCTTTATCACCATGAGGAACTCGGTTTGAGTTATCTCGAATATCAGAAGCACTCTCTCCAAAGATTGCTCTTAGAAGTTTTTCCTCTGCAGTCAAATCTTGCTTTCCTCTTGGTGCAACAATACCTGTAAGGATATCACCAGAAACAACTTTCTGACCAACTCTTACCATACCAGCTACATCAAGTTTCTTTAGAACATCCTCACTTACATGTGGAATATCAGCAGTTAAGATCTCTGGACCAAGTTCAGTATCTCGTAGATCAGCTGTGTATTCCTTAATGTGAATTGAAGTCAATAGGTCTTCCTTAACAATCCTCTCAGAGATAATAACGGAGTCCTCGTAGTTATAACCTTCGTAGAACATCAATGCTGCTCTTAGGTTGATACCAACTGCAAGCTCACCATTCTCCATTGAAGGACCATCAACTAGTACTTGACCCTTCTTGAATTTTTGACCCATATCAACAACAGGTCTTTGAGAGAAGTTAGTATCTTGATTTGATCTAAAGAATTTTACGATCTCGTAAGTTTTAGTTCCGAGTTTCTTATACTTAACATCAATTCTCTTAGCATCTACATATTCAACAACACCATCATCTTCTGCAAATACTCCCCAACCACTTGCTCTTGCGACACTTTCTTCCATTCCTGTACCAACGATTGGAGCCTCTTGTTTTACCAATGGTACTCCTTGTCTCTGCTGGTTAGAACCAGTCAAAGCTCTCTTAGAGTCATCATGTCCGATAAATGGAACACATGCAGCACCAACTCCTGATTGTTGAGTTGGGATCAAGTCGATATATTCTACTTGATTTACATCCTCCATAACAAAATCACCAATGTGTCTAACAGGCACTAGGTCTTCAACGATGTTTCCATCCTCATCCTGCTCTACCTGACTCATGGTAATAACCTTTGTTGCTTCAGTTGCTGCATCTAGGTATTCAATCTCGTTTGAAACGAAAGATCTTACTCTGATGTCTTTAGCCTTAGCATCTTTGATTACTTTAACCATTTTATCATCAATCACTTCACCTGCTTTACCGATCTTCTTACCATCAACTTCAAGGTTCTCCCTAAGGATTCTTCCTTGTAGTTGCTTTGAACTGTATGTCAAAGTACTAAGAACCTTCTTATATGGTACTTCGATAAAACCAAAGTCATTGATCCTAGCAAAAAGTGCGAGATGAGTTACAACACCGATAGATTGGGATTCAGGTGAAGTAACAGAACAGAATCTACCGTAGTGTGAATGATGAACCTCACGAATTGAGAAAGTTGCTCTCTCTTTAGTAAGTCCACCAGGTCCAGCAGCAGTAACCCTTCTCTTATTCTCTAGCTCAGAAAGTATATTTTCCTGATCCATGAAGTGAGAAAGTGCATTAGAACCGAAGAATGACATGATAGAAGCTGAAACAGGTTTTGTACTGATAAGCATTGATGGTGTAAGCTTTGCATCTTCACCATACATAGACATCTTATCTTTGACATTCTTTTCAACTCTTCTAACACCTTGTCTTAGTTGGTCAATCAATACTTCACCAACACTTCGTACTCGTCTGTTCGAAAGATTATCAACGTCATCTGCGCTCGCAGTACCGTTGTTAACTTCAATTAGTTTCTTAATTATTAAAACAATATCATCAACAGTAAGATTTGCTTCTGGACCTTCTAAAGGATTAGTTGTTCCGAGTTTTCGGTTTAATTGGTACCTACCAACTTTACCTAAATCAAATCTTCTATCACTGAAGAAGTGTCCTTTTACGTACTTTTCAGCACTTTCAAGAGTTACTGTTTCATCAGGTCGGATCTTATTATAGATGTGCATTACTGCTTCCATCCTATTTCGAGTTAAGTCTCTAGCAAGAGTACTTTCGATATATCTTCTTTCTTTATGGTTATCAACATCTTTGAAAAGATCTCTAATCTCATCGTCAGTCTCAAAACCGAAAACTCTAAGTAACTCAGTTAATAAGATCTTTGGTCTTTTCTGAACAAGTCTTACTGAGATAACATGAGTCTTACTGATCTCAAATTCGTACCACGGTCCTCTAGTTGGCATAAGTTTAGCATTGTAAACCTGTCTTCCAGGAACTGTAATACCTTTATCGTAAAGAACACCTGGTGCTCTAACGATCTGGTGAGTTATAACCCTTCGGACTCCGTTAATTACGAAGTAACCGTTATCGGTCATAACTGGAACATCAGCAATGAAAATCTCCTGCTGTTTGATTTCACCAGTTTTATTATTTAAAAGTTGCGCTTTAGCGTAAAGCGGCATGTCGTAAGTCAATCCTTTTGAGACTGACTCATCTAGGCTTCGATTTACATCTCTGTACTCGAAATCTTTAAATTCAAGGGTCCACATTCTCTCCATGGAGTCCTTTACTGGGTTGATCTCATCAAAAAGTTTTTGAATACCACCCGCAGTAAATTCCTTGAATGAATCAAGCTGTGCTTGAATAAGGTTCGGAAAATCTATAGCCGCAAAGTCGGTTGTTCCTAAGTTGACTCTGCCAGCCATATTCCTCTTTATATCTTTTGACATATTGAGAAACTGTAAATAAAATTAAGCATTAATGCTTAAGTTTTCATCAGCGACACCTACTTTTATTATCCAGCGGTTTGCCCTTAATTACTAGCTTAAATCAACATTCAAAATTGTCCATCACGACAAATTGCAGAAAGTTAACTAAGATTATACTTAATTAGCGCCCAATTGGGAAGACTTTTCAAGCAGTGAAGCTCTTATTTTATCAATCTCGACTACAGATTGATCATTAAATTTCACAGACTGATCATTATATTCGACTTGCAATGCTTTTAACTCACCGGATAATTCTTCTAATGCGCCCTCATTCCTCTCTTTTAATGCAAGCTCAATCTTCTTATAAAAGTCCCCCATCTCTTGGTAGTAATCAGCATTGTACCTCAAAGATTGGCTTAATATATTGAAGTAGCCTTGAACAGATGAGTTCGCACTAGTTTCTATTAGTTGGGCATGTTCAATGTATTCTGAGGAAATACCAATCAGATCCTCAGAGAAGTTGTAATAATTATCATCAGCAAGTATCTCTTCTATACGAACCTGAGACTCTTCAATTTCCCCACTAACTGGAGCAATCCTTTTCATCGCATCTACAACTAATTGAAATTCTTCGACAAGATCCTCAAACTCATCGAAATACTCCTGCGCATCTTCAAAATCTTCATTAACGCTTGGTGGCCTCTGCTGACTTGCAAAGATTCGACTCTCCTCTATCTCATCCAATCTATTTATATTCTGGGAATTTACAACTGTCAGAACCGTTTCGTAATCATCGTTAATTACATTTGTTGAAGTCACTGTTTTAATCTCAGTATCTAGACCCTTCTCAAATTTCGAAACATTTTCAATGGCGATATTTAGATTATCAAGGTAAACCTGTTCTCTTTGGGGTATAACAACACCGTAATAAAAGCGCCAAGCTATAGCTGTTAATACTAGTATAAAAACCAAAACACCTATCGCGAAGCTTCTTTTAAGATTTGGTGCTTTGCTTTTATTTTTAACATTTGTAGAGATCTCGTTTGATTCATTTGACTTGAAAAGAGGTTTGACAGTTTTAGAAACCACAGTCTTATCTCGAAATTTTTTCTTGATCGACTTTTCAAATGATTTAATCTCTTCAGGTGAATTCATAGTATATTTTAACTCAGCGGACCTTGATCGGGAAGTACATACTCACGAATATTATCAGTTGTTATATGTATTGGAGTTGGTTTACCCTCAACAATCTCTCTAGCTGCAGCTCTTACCATGGTTGCAAGATTTCTTTCCAATTGCCTTAGACCAGCATCGAAACCAACGGGCCTTACCAAGACTGGCCAAACAGCATCATCAACTATTATATGCTCTTCACTTAGACCAGTATTTCGAAGTACTTTAGGCATTGAATACTTCCTTGCAATAACCGTTTTTTCTTCATCAGAGTAACTCGTAAATCTAATAACTTCCATCCTATCAAGAAGTGCAGCACTCAGTGTTCCGAGATTATTTGCCGTACATATAAAGAAAACTTGAGAGAGATCCACAGGGTAATCCAAATAATGATCAGAAAAAGTACTGTTCTGCTCTGGATCGAGAATCTCAAGCAGTGCTGCCATGATATCGTTTAGAAGACTTACATTTCCTGCAGCTTTATCTATCTCGTCTAGTAGGATCACTGGATTCATAGTTTTGGCTCTAGTCAAAGCTTTGATGATCTGCCCGGGCTCTGAATCGACAAATGATTTTGGCTGACCTCTCAAAGCCGTAACACTTCCAACCGCTCCAACAGCGACTCGTATAAATTCCCTACCCATTGAGTTAGCGATAGACTTTGCGATTGATGTTTTACCTACACCTTGAAGACCCACAAAGATAAATACGGGAGCATTAGCAGAAGAACCTCTTAGCATAGCCATATCTTCTGTATGTGATTGACCTTGAGCTGCCACACCTTGAAGCTGGAGTTGCATAACCGCCAAGTAGTCAAGAACAAGGTTTTTAACAACGTCCATTCCATAGTGAGACTTATTCATAATCTCACGAGCGTTCTTAATCTCTAAGTTATCTTTAGATGTAACTCCCCACGGTATCTCAGTCACCCAGTGAATATATTTTTCAACAGTATCAAATTCACTCGAATAACTCCCCCTCCTAGCCATTCTCCTTAACCTTTCAATACTTCTAGTAGCTCTTTCTCGAAGGGCATCGGGCATCTTACTATTATCAACTTTCACTTGTAACTCTTCAATCTCCTCAATCACACCATCCTCTTCAGACTTTTCTGAATGTGTTTTCTTTGTTTGATCACTGTTTACTTGATTTGCTTCATGCAAGTTATCTAATTTGTCTGTTAGGTGCTGAACACTCATCGCTTTAACTTGATCATGGGTAAGATTGGAGACAGAAGGG
>JAHDCA010000001.1:25629-30121 GCA_020630115.1 Candidatus Dojkabacteria bacterium
GGGTCGGTGTTAGTTTTGGCAGAATCAATTTCACTATCGTTAGTTGCACCAATAGTCCCCCAAGGATTATCAGTATCGCTAATGTTTAAATTTGATGAGTTAATATCCGAGAGATTGCCATGATGTTGAGTCTTAGTTATTGGGTTAAGCTGAACTGGTAATTGTACTGAGGCAGTGTTTACAGGTGCTCCTTGCATAAGACTACTAGTGGTAGAAGCTGAAGGACTAGTTGTTGAACTTGGCAAACTCTGATTTGACTGTGGTTGATTGGATTGAGAATTAACCGGAGGAGGTACGTTGTCACTCCTTGGTGCAATGTGGGCAAATGAATTCATATATGATATTTTATATAAATTATGAAAACTGTCCAATTTCCTAAAGTTAAAAAATCATTTTTAGAAGTTATAGGTCCAGCAATTATCTCTATAGCTCTTGGGCTTGGTAGTGGTGAATTTATATTATGGCCACTACTTGGTGCAAAGTACGGTTTTGGTATCTTGTGGGGTGCACTAGTTGGAATTACCTTTCAAGTGTTTCTCATATTAGAGATTCAAAGATATACAGTCACATCTGGAAACGACATAATCAAAGGATTTGCATCTATAAGTAAATACCTTCCATTTTGGGTAATTTTCTCTACGATTCTGGGATTTGGATGGCCAGGTTGGGCTGCGACTGGATCAACACTTATAGTGGAAGGCTTTGGTTTCGGGGATCATAGAACGATTGCAATACTAATTATCACTTTAAGTGCTGGGATCCTGCTTGCTGGTAAAAATACTTACCGGATAATTGAAGTATCCCAAAAGATTTTTCTTCCATTAAGCTTCCTAGTTGTAACAATAATCTTCGCACTACTTTTTGACTTAGAAGTATTCAAAGAAATGATGATGGGCTTAATCGGACAAGGTGAAGGATACACTTTCTTACCTGAAGGGATTGATTTGGCTATATTTCTGGGAGCCTTTGCGTATGCAGGAAGCGGTGGTAATCTACTATTACTAAATAGTTTTTATGCTATCGAGGAGAAAGTCGGGATTGATAGAAGTAAATCTCAACTACCGATAAACTTCAAATTATCTGAATCGAAACAATCAACGAATAATTTTAAAAAGTTGCGATTATTCCAGTTGGTCGAAGGAATTGGAGTTTTTTGGCTACTAGGCTTATCTACAATCTGCATGTTAGTTTACATATCAGTAGTTTTAACGGCAGATGCTAGTGTTGAGGGATTTGAGTTCTTACTAATTGAAAAAGAACAAATCGCATTAGAATTTAATGATTTATTAGCTGGAGCTTTTCTAATTACTGGCGTAATCAATCTCTCAAGTGTACAACTGGGTGTTTATGATCTCGCAGGGAGAATCTTTCAATACAGTTTTAAAAGTATGGGGCTTTTCGAAGATTTATCTGCCAAGAAGATATACAGAGCTACAGTTTTTACTATGTATGCAATTGGACTTACGATATTAAGCTTTGGTTTTGACCAACCAGAGTTTCTAATAATTACGGGGGCAGTATTCAACGCACTATCTATGGGTGTAATCGCGATATGCACTTTAATACTAGTAAATAGGATCTCGCAAAAGACTTTCTCACCAGGAGCGATTGCAAAAACTGCCCTCGCCCTGGCATTTACTACTTACATCTTATTATTTGTACTTAGCTTCTAGAGCCTTTAGCTTTTGATCTATAAGATCCAAGCCTTCCAACCAAAAATTTTCATCTGTTACATCGACCCCTAGTGAATCAAATGAATCTTTAACATTTAATGAAGTACCGATTTTTAGGAATTCAATTATCTTGTCTGCGAAATTATTATCCTCCGAATACTTAGCTAATAGTGAATTTGCTATTAATTCTCCTGATGCGTATGAAAAGACGTAAAAGTCAGCTCTGAAATGGCTCCAATATACCCACCACATAGCTGATTCCTCTGGCATCTCAACACTACCTCCTAAATAAGCTTTCATATGTTTAACAAAAAGCTCGTTGATCTCTTTTTTACCTAAATAACCTTTCTCTTCAATTAATTGATGAAGCTCGAATTCAAATTCATATGCTGCGACTTGCCTAAAAATTGTTGCTATTACCCCATCCAAATGCCCAAAGAACAAAATCTCTTTTTCCTCATCGGACACCTTTTCTTCAACTTTAGCTGTAACCATACCTTCAAAGAAAGTACTTGCAACTTCTGCAGTAGCAACAGATCCACTAGCATAGTAATGGGGCTGACTCTCTGCATATAAATAATGATTAACCCCGTGTCCTAATTCATGTGCAAAAGTCTGAAGATCTCTAAGTTTATCTGTATGATTTAACATAACAAAGACTTTATCTACATCTACTGATTGCATACAAAAGGCTCCATTACTTTTACCTTCTGCTGGGTAAACATCAATTAACTCCAATTTGATAATATCGTTGATCGCTCGTGCAGCTTCTGGATGAAATTCTTCGAAGACCTCCCTGGAGATATCAACAACCTCATCATAACCAAAACCCATATCAACTTCCCCTACTGGTAAAACTCTATCATAATAATTTTGGGTTTTGATTCCGAGCTTCTTCTTCTTCAGTTCATAATATCTATTAGATATATCAAAACGACTTATAACTGCTCTGCGCATTGCGTCAACAACTCCAGTATCAATCTGATTCGAATTATGTGATCCAAAGTCAATCCTAGGGTACCCTCTTAGTTTTGCATCAATAATATGATCTTTCACAACAGCGTTGATCTCTTCGACTGCAACGTCGATATGCCTGGAGAGTATTTTATTTACTGCACTTGCTGATTGTAATCGGACTTCATCCTTTAAACTATAACAACCTGCCATCAACTCTTCAAAAGACCGAAGTTTTTCTTCACCATCTTCTCCCAAACTTACCTCGGACTCACCACTTATAAATTTATTGAGCATTTCCCTCCATTTTTGACTAGCTACTTCATCCTTGAGAGATAATATCTGCTCTGCTTCAACTGATAAAACATATTTGCCAGATTCGAAAGTTTCCTTAAGCATTGTGTAATATGGCTCGAACCTTTTATCGTTTAGCACCTCTCTTTGCATCTGAGGATCAATTTTGGAAAGTTTTACAGAAAAGAACTTAACTAAATTACCCATCTCCACACCAAAATCCTGAAACTTTGTATTTTCAGCTATCAATCTATCATCAGATTGATTTAGGACCTTACTCATATATAAGTAATAAGCCACATCAGTACATGCATTCTCACCCTCTGATAATGCTATATAGCTTACAAGTGCTTCATATAACTCATCAATATCAGTCCAGATAGTTTCATTATCTAAGTACTCTTTTGCGAAAGCTTCATGTACTTTCCGCGAAGAGTCGATCTGCTCTTTAATTCTTGGATCATCCAAAGAATTGAATATTTTTGATAAATTCCACTTAGTAGGATATTTAGACTTCATAAATAGTTATTGTTAAGTAATACCAAGATGATACAGGAATTATCAGTGAAATTTAAAGATTTCCATTTGACATAATCCTGACACCCAACATTGAAAATTTACGTGTGGAATTGTATAATTGATGATTGTGGATGAGAATTTACTTCGAACAATCAGTCACCAGAAAGATCTAGTTCCTAAAATCACGCGTAGACTCAAAACTGGCCACTCTATTTCAATTATTGGCATGAACAGCATAGGCAAGAGCTTGCTGGCAAATATTTTCACTAGAGACCTTGGACAGAAGCTCGATAAGATAATCGTCACTCAGTTCGACTTTAGTACACTTCACAAAGTTGATGAAAAGATTGTATATGAGAAGATAATCTCCAGAATCAAATTACAACTTAATAAAAATTTCCCTGAGATAACCCTTCCAAAGCACGATAACGATATCACTGCTGCTCAACTATATACACACCTTGAAGAATTAATTGAACTCATCATCTCACATCACAATATCAATATCTGCCTAATTCTAGAGAACTATTACAAGATGATTGAGTTAAGCCCGAATTTCCATAATTCAATATATGCCTTACAGTCATCTAACTCTGCACGAGTATCATTCATATTTTTGGAAACACCTGTAGGATTATCATTTATGACTCCAGACAGGGTTGGTGAGCTTAATGAATTGATAATCAATGCTGTATTCTACTTACCATTACCAACTAAAGAGCAATTCGAAGAACAAATTAATGGTTGGGAGGACTTTTTTGATTATAAATTGTCCGATGAACAACTTGAATTTATCTGGTCCCAAACTCATGGTCATACAGGACTTACCAAATACATGGTTCTTTATTTTGCAGAAAACACTGATTCAGAGACTGGAGAGATTGAATTCTTCGCATTAACTACAAAACTGGAAAAAATACTTGCAAGTTTCGATTTAGACCAACAAAGGCTTCTAATCAGAATTGCAAATCAAGCGGAACTTACTGAGGCCGAGCTCCCATTAATTGACACTCTCCTAAAGGCTAACATCATAATTTCTAACGAGGAAGGCT
>JAHDCA010000067.1 GCA_020630115.1 Candidatus Dojkabacteria bacterium
CATTCTATGATTTTTACTTAATAGGTCTCTATGTTTATTAACAAATCTCCAAAACAAAGCATCCCAGATATCTGACCATTGCCCCCTTTTATAGTTACTCATTTTGATTATGTAGTTCGAGGATGAGATATAAGGTTTGGTTACAATCTTACCTCCATCACTATATTGGCACATTCCATAAACATTTGGTACCATTACCCAGTCATATGAATCGACAAACATCTCCATGAACCATTTGTAAACTTCATCAGGATCAATCTCACATAGAAGCATTATATTTCCTAATATCATCAACCTAGGGATGTGATGTGTGTAAGCGTGTTTATTTAAATTTTTAATCGCATCGTCTACTGGTTCTATTCCAGTGTTGCCCGAGTACCATACATCTTTTAGTTTGTTTTTATGTTCGAAGAAATTAGTCGTTCTTTGATATACACTTTGTTCACTATAAACTCCTCTCATATACTCTCTCCAGCCAATTACTTGTCTAATAAAACCTTCTAGGGATTCGATAGGTACATCTTTCTCTTTTCCATACTTAATAACGGAATTTGTAACTTGTTTTGGTGTGAGTAATCCGATATTTAACATTGGAGTGATTACACTATGATTTATAAAATTATAATCGGTGTGTATTGCATCTTCGTAAACTCCAAAATCTTGAAATCTGTTTTCTAAGAAACGCTCTAGCCATCTTTGTGATTCCTTATGTTCAATAGGGTAGATAAATTCGTCAATATTGCCGTAGTTCTCAGGAAAATTCTTTTTGACATACTTGTATGCTTCGTTAAGATATAATTGATGTTCACTACTTGGCTTGTGATTGAGGTTTTCTTCATTTGGTATGTAGTTCTTCGGTAGCTTTTTACGATTATGTACATCAAAGCTCCATTTACCACCTTGTGGTTTGAGTTCTTGATCTACTAAGATCTTAAACCTCTTTCTCTGTTTAGTATAGAAACTTGAAAAGTAATATTTTGAATCATTGAGCAATTCAGTATTTTCATTATCAGTATTTATGAACATCGGGGTAGAGTAGTAGTTTGTAGATTCGAAGTATTTGTCGAGTCTTTTTTCTAATAAGAAATCAGCAACCTCGAAAGTATGTAGCTCACATGTAGAGTCAATTGTTCTATAACTATCTTTTATCCTTTCGTAATCAATATATTCTTTCGCGATGTTTGCAGGTATTGTGTTTTCAAAGTAGTATTTCATACTTGCTCTATGAAGTATGATCTTCTGTTTGTGGAATTTCATTGGATATTCATGGTCGCCAAAGAACAACGGATCTTCAAGTACCAATATTCTTTCTATCTTTCTAGATTCTAGTATGTTCTCTACATAATATCCCCATTCAAATAATTGATTTGGAAATATAAATAATGTTTTTTCCATAAGATATTTTATACAATTTTGGTATCAGGTCTATGTCCTTTAACAGATCTATTTCTAGCTGTTCTTATTGATGATGATTTTTACAAAAACCAAGATTACTCATATAAATAAGCAAATGACTTTTTATTAATTGTTTTTTATATATGAGACTTGCATTCTTTGCCTCACTTTTAACATCTATAAGGAAGTAAAGGTAGGAAACTTAGTTAGTCTGGGTGAGTTCGAAATGGCTCCGCGGGCTGGACTCGAACCAGCAACCCATTGATTAACAGTCAATTGCTCTACCGATTGAGCTACCGCGGATAATCGCCATTAGCATCATCAAGATTGGTAAATCATTAATGTGCTTGGAAATTATACTTATTTCTGACTAAAAATTCAATTAAAAATTTTACTTTTATCATCATTGGTTTTGAAGGATAATTGGTCAGATAAATTTGGATCGATTAGTAAAATTATGAATAAAACAAAAGTAGCGATAATTGGTGGAGGAACTGGTAGTTCTGTTGTGATAAGTGGGTTGAAGAAATTCATTGATCTTGATCTGAGTATCTTGGTAAATATGACAGACGATGGGGGAAGTAATAAAGTCGTAAGAGATGATTTTGGAATGCTACCGTTAAGTGATGTTAGAAAAAGTATTCTCGCATTAGTAGATGAGAGCAAACATGAGCTTTTACGTGAGATTTTTACTTACAGATTTGCAAAGTCAGAAGGACTTGCTGGGCATACACTAGGTAATCTTATCATGATGGCTTTAACTGATAGCACAGGGAGTGAATTATTAACTATTGAGAAACTATGTCAGCTATTTGAGATTCAACATAAGGTGATCCCTGTAACTAGCAGGATAGCATCTTTAAATGCCATTTACGCAGATGGAACTTCTTCAAATTCTGAGCATGAGATTGATGAGAAAGATACTACTTCGAGGATTACAAAACTAACACTTAAGCCAAACGTTAGTGCTAGTAAAGAGGCTTTAGAAGCTATAGAGCAATCGGAGTATATACTCCTTGGACCTGGTGATCTATACACAACAACAATTGCGGCCCTGGCTGTAAAAGGTATGAAGAAGGCAATCTCAAATTCAAATGCAAAAGTAATACTAGTTAGCAATTTGTTTAGTAAGAAAGGGCAAACAAAAGGTCTAGAGTTATCTGATTTTGTTAATGAAATAGAGAAGTATATCGGTAAGAGATTATTCAAGGTAATACATAATGACTCTATAGTCCCAAGATCGTTAAGGAAAAGATACGAAGATGTTGGTGAGCACATGATAGAAAATGATATGCTTGAAGATCACAGAGTTGAACTCAAAGACGTAGCATCTACCAAGATGGTAATTAAATCTAAAGGCGATAAGCTACGAAGAAGCTTATTTAGACATGACAGTGACAAACTCGCAGTAGTACTTTATTCAATCTTTAAAGGTGTCTTGAAGTAGATTAATATTCAGCTTGATAAATCTAGTCCGAAGAAGTTTTGTTAGTAGGTTATTTACTCATCCAATCCAAGATCTATTACATCACCTCCAACATAGTACGGCTCAAGTATGTAAGCATCAATTATTGATTTATAGATGGCTAGGTATTCTCTGATTTTATAATAATTTTGTCCTTGGTATGTCTGGTAAGTTGAGGATATTCCAGAAGTCTCAATCCCAAGGTGCTCACATAGAAAGATCGTTCGAGGTAGGTGGTAGCCTTGGCTAACAACGATTGCTTTCTCGACTTGGAATATGTCTGAGGCTCTAGCACAAGTATCAAATGTCCTTCTACCAGCAAAGTCTTCAAAGATAACTTCCGGATCGATCTCGTATTTACTAATTAGATAATTTTTCATAGATTCTGGCTCATTGTAGTTTGCGAATCTATTATCTCCAGAGACAATAATCCGCGTGATCTTATCTTCATTGTACAACTCAGCAACTCGATCAAGCCTATGACGCAGCATTAATTTTGGTGATCCATCAGGATTAACTCCCGCCCCAAGTACGATCGCAACATCGTGAAATTCAACTGCTTGAGTATCCTCGTAAACTTGTTTAGAGAAGTTCTGATGTATCAGGTAAGGTAAAGAGATCAATAATAATAAAAATAGCGAAACAAGTAGAAAACTACTTTTACTAAAAATTATGTTTTTATACGACTTAATGTATCTCATATGCTATAAATAATTATACTGATTAATTGCAGTAAGATAATAAAGCTTAGATAAATTTATGGAAAAGTAAAATGGAACAAAATTTAAAGATTACCTTTATAGGTATGGATTCGAGTGATGGTATCAAGGAGGCAGTACAATCAATGATCCAAAGGCTTAGCACAAAAGTTAGCCCAAGTATGATTCAATGTAATGTTCATCAAAACGTCGCTAATAAAGGTGTTAGCAAGGATTTCAAGCTAGACTTTAACCTTAGTATGGATAATGCAACTATTAGGGTAGAGACAATAGGTGACGATGTTTATAAGATGATTAATGAGTCTTACGAGACAATACTTCGAAGACACGAAAGGTATGAAGGACGTAAAAAACATTGGGAAGGTGATAGTCAATGGGATCAAATCGAAGGGGATTCTCAAGATGACGAGACAACACAGTACATTGATGGCTACACTCCTGTAGTTTCTCAGAGAAATTCCATCAAAGTGGGAAGACCTATGCATGAAGCTGAGGCGATTGAGTGGATGGAGCTACTTGGTTACCCTCATTATATATTTAAGAACCTTGATTCTGATGGGCAACTCTCGATGGCTTACATTAGAGGAGTAGGTGGGTACGGGCTACTTGAGATCCATGGTAGCTAGGTTACTACTCAGGTAACTTTTAATATGCTAAAGAAAAAGGTCCCAAATGGGACCTTTTTGATCTTACAAACGTTACGTTTGGTTAGAATATATCTTTGAAAAGCTCTCTTGTAACTTTCAAGAAACCATAACCCTCAGGGTCTGAAAGGTTGTTGATTACTGTAGCATCTTCTTCAAGCTCTACAATATATGCAGTAGCGCTTTGAGAGACTTGTTGTCTAATGAAGAACTCTCTAACAGTATCCTTTACATCTTCAAATTGATCTAGCTCATTGAAGTAAATCTGCTTATTTGTTTCAAAAAATTCTTGAAGTTGCTCATCAGTTGGTTCTTCAACGACTAATCTTCTAAGTGTTTCTTCTATGATGATATTATCTCTGTATGTTTCTTCAGTTAAACCGTTCTCACTTAGAGCAGCTTCAAATGCTTCTCTTCCGTTAAGTCTTTCAACATCGCCTTGGATAAACTCATCTACATCTTGAGTTGAGATCTCGATATCTTGTTCAGCTCCTTGCTGAAGGATCAATTCACTTTGGATCATCTGTTCTAAAGTTCTTGTTCCGTATAGAGCTTCCATTTGATCGTTTAGATCTCTTTTAGTGATTCTCTTATCGTTAACGATTGCTACTGAGTGGTCATTGTTAAGGTACTGAACGATATAATCCACTGCAACATAAAGTGCAAAGATAAAGACAATCCATCCAATTACTTTGATCATTCCTTTACCAAAAGACATTGTAGATCTTGAAGCAGATTCTACAACTTTTTTAGTATCAGTTGCTTTAGAAGCAGCAGCTTTTTTAACAGTCTTTGCTTTGGAACTTGCTTTGCTTACTGTTTTTCTTGCTTTACTAGTCACTTTCTTAGTTGTAGCTTTAGCTCTAGTTGATGTTCTTTTTGAAACTT
>JAHDCA010000068.1:0-211 GCA_020630115.1 Candidatus Dojkabacteria bacterium
ACAATTGAAAAATTTCGAATACTTGAGAACCCTAATAAAAAACCTTCATGTTCTATCAATCCCATCTTTAGCTGTGCAAATGTAATGACCTCATGGCAGGCAGAGGTGTTTGGATTTCCAAATCCGATTATGGGTATTGTAGGATTCGCTACAGTTCTGGCAATAGGTATGGGTCTTTTTGCAGGAGCAAAATATGCTAAGTGGTACTGGT
>JAHDCA010000068.1:221-4211 GCA_020630115.1 Candidatus Dojkabacteria bacterium
ACTATCAAGCATTCTTCATGATCGGTTATGCATGTCTTTATTGCATTGTTGTTTGGTTCTTCACAGTGCCATTGTTTACATTAGTAACAACTTACAACTTAGGAAGGCTTAAGCATACATCGAATAAGTTGTGGTGGAAATTATTAAGGAAGTATTGGTGGATATTAGTGTACTTGATGTACTTTGTGATGGTGACTGTTTTTTGGGTTAGGTTTTATTATTAAAAGAAAATATTTTGAGTAAAAAACTTTTTGAAATTTGGGATTTGAAAGAAATTATTGCTTCGAGAAAGAAATTAGGTTTGAAAGTCGGATTAGTTCAAGGAAGTTTTGATATTTTTCATTTAGGGCATTTTAAACTTCTCAAGTTGGCTTCAACTAATGTTGATATTCTTGTTGTTGGAGTTGAGAGCGATAAGAGTGTTAGGGTGTATCAAAAGCTTTTTAATGAAGTGAGTACTCGTGAGGAACTCGTCGGGAGCCTTTCATTCGTTGACTATACATTTATCAAAACTCGTGAATACTTATCGGATGGTCAAAAAGATATATATGATGAACTTAAGCCAGATATATTTATATACGGTAAAGATTTTTTTCTTGATGATTCGACTCTAAGAAAACTCGTTAGTAAGCACGGTATCGAATTGTTAAAACTCAGTATTAATAATACTGAAAGAATTACAAAGAACAGTATTCAGGAGAAGATATTCAATGAAATAATGAGTTTGGAGTAGCTTATAGTGTCTCATGTTTAGGTGGCGTATTGCTGTAGAAAGAATCCTATGAGTCTTGCTTAGTGAACTTAGGCTTATATAATGCAATAAATGAGTAAATGTTTATTAACAATTGATCATCTAAGTGAGTTAATTCCATACTTTAAAAGTAAAGGGTATTCAGTTGCTTTAACTCATGGAGCATTTGATCTCTTTCATAGTGGGCATCTTGAGCTGATTAAGCGTACAAATTCAATTGCCGACATTGTTATTGTTGGGCTAGAGTCTGATGATAGTATGTGTATCTATAAAAATATAAATAGACCAATTGTTGACCAGTTTAATCGAGAAGAGATCTTAGCATCACTCGTGGAAGTTGATTATACATTCATAAAACCTCCCGAATACCTAATTGGGCGATCAAGGAATATCTACGATGAGTTAAAGCCTGATTTTGTGACACATGGTGCAGACTTCGGTATGCCTAAAAATCTGTACGACAAAGCGGAGCAAGAATATGGTGTTAAATTTATTAATTTATTTGAGGGATCTGAACCGCCTTACCGTACTTCAAAGATTATCCAACAAATTCAAAACTCAATTTTAGATTCACTGATGTAACTCACTTTTACATCCCCTCTCACTTCCAATATAATCAAACACTATGAAAGAACAATTTACACAAACAATTTTAGATTCGTATACATTTAAAGGTAAGTCCGTGATCATGGGTGCTTCTGTAATAGAAGGAGAAGTACAGCATGAGAATTTTGTGAGGATACCTTTGGAGACTTTGAATAGACATGGACTAGTCTCTGGTGCAACTGGTACTGGTAAGACAAAATCGATCCAGTTACTAACAGAGAAGCTTAGTAATGAAGGAGTTCCAGTACTTTTGATGGATCTTAAAGGTGACCTGTCAGGTCTTGCTGCAGCTAGCCCTGGACATGAGAGACATCAGCTAATAGGTACGCAACATGTGCCATCTGCATTTCCACTTGAACTTTTAACTATCTCAGACCTTGAGGGGGTAAGGCTTCGAGCTACTGTAAGCGAATTTGGGCCAGTGTTGCTTGGGAAGATTCTAGACCTTAATGAGACACAGTCGGGGGTATTAGCAGTTGTATTTAAATACTGTGATGATAACGGCTTGCCACTTCTAGATCTTGAAGATTTGAAGACAATGCTTAAATACATTGCAAGTGATGAAGGTAAGGATGAGATAGAAAGTGATTACGGATATATCTCAATCCAATCAATCGGTGCAATTTCTAGGAAGATTCTTGAACTTGAGACTCAAAATGCACAGAAATTCTTCGGAGAGATTAGTTTCGATGTTAATGATCTAACAAGAGTTAATAAAGATGGCAAAGGTGTTGTAAGTGTATTGAAGTTAACTGATATGCAAAGTAGGCCAAAGTTGTTTTCGACTTTTATGCTCTGTCTGCTTGCTGAGGTATTTGAGAAATTCCCTGAAGAAGGAGACTTGGATCAACCCAAGCTTGTTATCGTTATTGAAGAGTCGCATTTACTTTTCAGTGAAGGATCAAAAGCGTTGCTTGACCAGATCGAGACAGTTATCAAGTTAATTAGATCAAAAGGAGTTGGAATCATCTTCTCGACTCAAAATCCTAAAGATATTCCTTCGGATGTACTTTCTCAGTTAGGGATGAAGATTCAACATGCACTTAGAGCATTTACTGCTAAAGATAGAAAAGCGATTAAGCTTGTAAGTGAGAATTTCCCAGAGAGTGATTTCTATGAAGTTAATGAATTAATAACTGAGTTAGGTATCGGTGAAGCATTAATAACAGCACTTGATGAGAAGGGAAGGCCAACAGAGCTTGTTCATACTATGTTAGAAGCTCCTGCATCACGGATGGATGTACTTGAGCAGAGCGAGATTAATGAATTAGTAGCAAATTCTAAACTTATTAAAAAATACAATAAGGAGGTCGATCGTCAATCAGCGCATGAGATCATGACTGATAGGCTTGAAGAGTTTGCAAAAAGAGAAGAGGAACTTGAACAAGAAGAAATCAAGATTAAAAATACAAAGAAGAAAAGTTCATCTAACTCAGTATCAAAAGCCTTAAAGCATCCACTTGTTAAGGATATCGGGAGAACTGTGGGAAGAGAATTAACTCGAGGACTGCTTGGAGTTTTAGGTATAAAAAAGTAAAGTTTGGGAGAAGTATTGGTAAAAATCCGATATAATTGATGACTAATTTAAAAGTAATTACGAGATGAATATAAGAACAGTAGCACTAGTAGGATTATCGTTTATTTTTGCCATTGGGCTAGTCTTTGGGCTAAGCAGACTTAGTTTGGATAATAATGACTCAAACGATTCTGCAGTACAAGGAGTAGCTGATGAAATTAATATAAATTCAGAAGAAACAGTTAATATGGATAATCAAGATCAAGATCAAGTTAGAGGAGTTGATATTGAAGAATTTTCAACAGAAACAATCACTGAGGGTACTGGTGATGTTGTAGCAGAAGTTGGAAACACAGTTGAAGTACACTATGTAGGTACTTTAGTTGATGGAACAAAGTTTGATAGCTCTAGAGACAGAGGTCAGACTTTCTCATTTGGTTTAGGTAGTGGGCAAGTGATTCAAGGTTGGGACGTTGGTGTTGCAGGTATGAAAGTAGGTGAGGTTAGGAAGCTAAATATCCCTTCAGAGATGGGATATGGTGAAAGAGGTGCTGGAGCTACAATCTTACCAGGTTCAGGTTTAGTATTTGAGGTTGAATTGATCTCCATTAACTAGAGTTAACAAAACTCTATTGACGGCGCCCCGCATCCGATAAGGAATGCGGGGCGTTTTTATTTAAGATATCTATTGAAAATATAATCAATATCTATTAGAATCAACGTATGGATAATTTCAATTCTAATGGCTTTAATACTACTCCTCCTGGAGGTTTAGGTACACCGCAATCTCCAGCGCCCAACTCCTCAAATCAAGCATTCCCAACAACGCCATCTGCTACTGGGCATTTACCTCAAGCTCCTGCACCAACAGCAGAGAAGAAACTGACACCACAAGAGAGAGTTGAGATGATTGAGAGAGTTTATCTGAAGATACTTAATCGTAAAGCTGATACGAGGGATATCAACTACTACAAGTACTCAACACTTGGGGAGCAGGAAATTATTGATCAACTTCTAACTGGTAAAGAACATAAGCAATTACTAACAGATGGTCGTGATTACTCAGCGATGAAGTCAAGAGCTGAATCAGCGGAGACCAAGGTAAAGATACTTGACC
>JAHDCA010000068.1:4221-4993 GCA_020630115.1 Candidatus Dojkabacteria bacterium
AAGTGCTGAATGAGAGTTACTTGACGAAAATTTTCAAGATCAACTTGCGGAGTTTAAAAATCTTAGGGACTTATTAGAAGAGAAAAATCGATATATAAAGCAGATGCGTGATAAGTACGGTAATCCATATTCTCAAACCACCGGTAAGTCAGCTACAAGAGCTGTTGCTGATGTATCTAGAAATGCCTATGCATCTGAAGCTCAGAAAGCTAAAGAGCAAGCAGCTAATAACTCTTCAATTTTATCAAATCTTAACAATACAGTTCTCAATGCAACTTCTTTCGGTAATTCTTCTCAAGTTTCTACTGTTCAACAAGCAAGCTCAGATAAGTCAGTATCGTTTATAGATGAGGTCGAATCACAGGTAAATTCCTCTAAGCCTCAAGATCAGAGTAGTATGAATGTGAATAACAATCAGCAGATCAACTTCAGTGATAGTAGTCCTGCACCAGCCCAAGAGGTTAAGAAAGATACTGGAGACTTTATAGATCAAGTTGCTGCAGAATTTCATAACTCAAGGGAACCTTTACCAAAGCAAGCCTCCGATCAATCCACTAAATCTAGATCAATGTTTGCACCAAGTTTTACAGACAACTCCGATGATTCGACAAGTACATCTACTGTTGGATTCCCATCAATGAAAGAACTGCTCCAAGATGTAAAAGAAAGAATACTGTCCAAATTTTTTTAATTTTAATTAAATAGTTTTATGTATTCTACAGAAGATTTATACAAGAAGATTGGGCAACGAATAAAAAGAGTTCGTGTTGAG
>JAHDCA010000069.1 GCA_020630115.1 Candidatus Dojkabacteria bacterium
CCATCATAGTAACCCATCACAACAGCATCAACAGTATCAACCAAAGATTTATTCATTGATTTCTTCAACTTGATCCAATCGTAATTTCTTTGACCAGCATCGTAAGTACTCGAGACAGATTTGGCAACCAATCCCTCATAACCTTGTTCGACATACTGCTCAAAAAGTTCTGTCAACTCCTCCTCATTTTTAACAAGATGTGTAGGAGCATTTTGGATAAGATTTAGTCCTTCGAATTTCTGGAATAACTCGAACCTATCCTCAGTCGACTTGAAAATTTGCTCTTCAAAATCGAACACCAAGATGTCAAATATAAAATACTTTACTAGGATATCACCGCTGACTGTATCGATGTTATGCTTCCTTCTTCTTTTCATCAGTTCTTGAAATGGAAGGAACTCACCATTTTGTTCATTTATTGCAATCAACTCACCATCAAGCACATAGCCTGATCTATTAAATTGCTCAAGCTCACTTACGATGTTTGGAAACATCAAAGTTAGGTCCTCAAGTTTCCTAGAAAAGAGTTTCACTGGCTTAACAGAGGCGTTACCAACGAAAGATTGCTGATCAATCTTTTTGTTCACCTCCTTCCAAGGCATGGCCTCACTTTCCAAAGCCTCATCAAAAACATGTATCTGGCACCTGAGTCCATCGTATTTTGGTTGCAGATAAAAACTCTCACCCAATCTTTCGAAACTATCTGCAAACTCAGTAACTCTTTGAACCAGCCTAGCTTGCAAGGGGACCCCAAATTTAAAAGTAGGAAGATCTTCTAATTTGGTAATACACAGAAGTCCAAGATCTGGGAAACCGCCAAAAGACTCTTTCAAGTCCTTTGCGAGAGACTTATCTCCGACATGCATATACGATATCGACTCCAACAGTGTACCATCAGAGATACCTATTCGAAGATTACCACTAGCTATCCGGGTAATATATTTAGCCTCCAAAGCACTAACACTAGATATGAGTTTACTTAACTTGCCTAGCTTCCTGTCTCTTGAACCAGTGCCTATTTCATCACAGATAGCCAACAATTGTTCGTAAACATCTTTAACAGCGACAGACTCTTTGCTACTAGTCTCGTTATGTAACACTTGTGCAACAAAACCTATATCACCACTTTCTTTATACTTTTGCGCAACAAGCTCTGCGCCAAGCTCACCCCAGACCTGTAAGATTAGCTTATCAGACAGTCGTGTTTCAACATCTACATACAATGGTGCTAACCTTCCTTGAGAGAAATACATAAAGATTCGCTTAGAAAATTCATCAAAAGTTGCTAAAGATTTTGCAATCTCTTGTCCCATTTCATTACGACTTGCTAGTCCCTCTAACCTTTCAAAGAGTTCAGCAATTTCAATAAAGTTGGTTTGCTTCATAACGAGTTTTATTCATTAATTTATAATTCAAGCTTAAGAATAATATCCCCAGATCATATTGAAATGGTTTAGACTCAAACTAATCTAGATTTACTTTTATTGGGACAGCTGTATTTGTAAATACAAAATAACCTAATCGAGGATCAATTTCAAACAACTCGCCTCTTATATTTGCATCATCAATCAGTACAATAGTGAAAGAACCATTTTCCATCTTAGCTACTGAGAAGACAGTGTTCCCATTCTGAGTTAATACGCGATTTAGCTTATCAATTGTAAATTCGCTAGTCAGACCTACTGTCTGCCACCCTGGACTTAGTGTAATCTCACCAAACTCATATGATGCAGACAATGTTATATCAACAGATCTGGCATTGGACACTTTGATAAAGATTGGTTCAAAACCTACAATCTCAAAGTCCCTTGAGTAGCCCCCAAGATCATCCACAGCGTAATGTATAAACTTACCATCAATATACTTACTAACTGCTTCAACAACTACACCTTGAGCTCCTAGAGTCTCAATCAAACCAGATGCAACCGCTGAACCAGTTTCAAATGCCGGCGAACCTGGTAAATTAATAAAGTTCCAACCTGCTATCAGTTCATATTCTTCTACCGATGATAACTGTACAATATCGTAGTTACTAGGTATTCCAAACTTCTGCTCACCCAAATCGTACTCGCCATTTTGATTTATATCGTAATAACTTTCAACAACTACTTCCCCTTCATCGTTAGAGCTAAGCTGCTTACTAGCGACTAAAACTCCTTCCTCATCAAAGATAGAATAATAGCCGGGCTCAAATTGCTCGTTTGGATTTGGAGGCTGAATCTCCTCACCATCCCTAACTCCTAAATCTAAGATGTTTGACTCAGGCATTTGTACATCATCATCATTGGTAAAAGTTTCCGT
The DNA here is from genome assembly GCA_020630115.1 of Candidatus Dojkabacteria bacterium. Lineage (GTDB taxonomy): Bacteria > Patescibacteriota > Dojkabacteria > SC72 > JAHDCA01 > JAHDCA01. The sequence continues at coordinate 2,302 of JAHDCA010000069.1, forward strand.
TACAAGTGCTTTATCCCCAAAGCTCTTCATCTCAAATTCCTGATTTAACACTAGCTCTAATTCCAAGCATGTAGAACCTGGAGTTTGAGTATTGTATTTCACTGAACAAAATTCATCCATTGAGACTTCCATACTACATCCTTGAACTACAACCAGATTATTATCCATGGAACATGTATCCTGTGTCACCATGACGGTTGATTGAAAGTGTTTCATACCTACATCTTCACTCTCCTCAGCTACAAGTTCGTTTCCACCTTCAATATCAGATACCAAGTTACAGCTACTTGCACAGAAGCCATTACATACTACTTTCCCAATTGCTTCACAGGTTTGCGAGTTAACCTTTTCACTTGAAGCGTAAATACTGGAAGTCAGATCTAGATTGCCTGAGTTACTACCCTGTCGATCAACTGACTCACTCAACATCACCATCGGTAGTGGGTTAATAAAATCCCTAGTCACTTGTAAACTTTGAACATCTTTACCTGAAACAAAATACTCCACTTCGAACTCTTCTGCTTGCGAGCCTGATATATCAATTGCAAATGTTCCATTCTCAACTGAGATTCCAGTAAAATAATTTGAATCTGATTTTGCTGTTACTAAAACATTGGAGACACCTAGGCCAAATTCATCAACAACCCTACCTGCAATAAAGTCTGGCGAGACAACACTTACCTCATCATACTCTAGATCTACAGTATCCATATGATGGAAACGCAGGCCGGAAAAGACCCTTATAGAATAAGTTCCTTCTTCAAAACCTTCAATATCGATCTGGTTGATACTACTATTAGTTGATTGTTTACTATCCACTCGCAACAATTCATATCCATTGGGATTGAAAATCGAATAATCTTGATTTCTCATTATTGCAAATGTTCCAGTAGACTCAGTAGTAACCCAGGTCAAAGTATTAACATTGTTTGAAAGCCTTGAAAGGTAAACCCTTTCGACATCAACACCCGGTTCAATGTATTGTTGCGAAGCTGCATAATACAAAACACTACCGAAGATGAAAATTGCTAACAAGAATGCTATTGAAAACCGAATTATATGGTAACGTTTTTTCACTTAATCAGTTTAAGGGATTTTGTGTTTGAGAGCAATTATGATCTCTACTTTAACTTTGCAAAACTCTCCCCGATCTCATAATTCACATCAAGTGGAACACTCAACTCAACAATCTCCTGCATTACATCACAAGCTATTTCAGCAAAATCCTCTACAAGCTCCTCTTTAACTTCGAAGATTAACTCATCATGAATTTGAGAGACCATATATACATCTCCATAATCATAATCGCTCTGCGGACCATGAATCAACTCATCAAGCTTGACCATTGCAAGTCTCATGAAGTCAGCATTACTACCTTGAATCGGCATGTTAATTGCTTCACGTATACTCGCTTGCCTGACCATAAAATTCTTCGAAGTTAGACCAGGTATAAACCTTGTTCTACCGTAAATGGTTTTAACCTTTTGAGTTTTTGTTGCCCTTACTGTCATCTGGTCGATGTATTCTTTAACCTTTGAGTATTTCCTGTAATAAGAATCAATATATTTTTGTGCCATTTCATTGCTTATATCAAGCTGAGAGCTTAAACCGTATTTGGATTGTCCATAGAGGATCCCAAAATTTATAGTCTTACCCTTGGTTCTAGTCTCTTTATCAACCTTATCTTGATCAATTCCAAAAACCCTTGCAGCAGTCCTAGCGTGAATATCAGCACCACTTTCAAAGTCATCTATAAGGTTTTCGTCCTGACTAAGGTGAGCCATGATCCTAAATTCCACTTGCGAGTAATCCAACGCTACAAATTTATAACCTTCCCTAGCTACAAAAAGCTCTCTAAATGAATTCGATAAGTTAACATGTGCTGGAAGGTTTTGCATATTAGGGCTCTTAGAAGATAGCCTCCCACTACTTGTACCTAGTAAGTTAAATTTGGAATGAATTCGACCATCTAGCTTAGCGAACTCACCAAAAGGAAGAAGATAAGTGCTATGAAGTTTTGATATATTCCTAAACCTAAGAACCTCTTTGACAACAGGATGCTTATCCTCAATTGAGTGCAGAACTGCTTCAGCAGTACTCCTTGTCTTCTTTTTCAAGTACTGAGCAAGTTCTAACTCCTCATAGAGTACTTCGCTTAATTGCTTAGGGGATGCGATATTGAACTCCCTTCCAACTAATTCATAGATCCTTGAAGAAGTATCCTCTATATCAAGAGCAACTTCTTTCTCAAGTTCCGCTAGCAGATCCTGATCTATCCCGACTCCATTTTCTGAAACCCTTGCTAGAATAACTGCCATCTTGATATCAGTTTGAAGATCGTAATTATAATCCCCATACTCTTGATCGAGGATTCTTTTTTGATTTTTTGAAATCCTTTTTATCAAGTCAATAAACTCAATATCTGAGGACTTAGTATCGACATACTTATCAAGATATTTTAATGAAAGTGCTTCTAGATCGTAGGATTTTTGACCTGCATCAAGGTAGTGCTCAGTTAACTTTAGGTCTGTAATTCGATTAAAGTCCCAATCAAAGTATTTGCTATCAAAGACTAAGTCTTCAAAGCCAAT
>JAHDCA010000070.1:0-1373 GCA_020630115.1 Candidatus Dojkabacteria bacterium
GATATTAATCAAGCACCCAATATATTTTCGACTTGGAACGATGTTATTAGTAATGTTATACATTCACATGGAATAATCGGCTTTGATGATTCACCTTGTTATAAGCCCAATGAGGAGCCATACTCAAGTTTACCTGTCCAAATATCGAATTTACCGCCTAATGATGCAGATGGTACGGAAACCCCAGTCGATGGATTAATGTATATTGGTAAAAGTTCATCTTCTTCAGGATATAGATATCATACTCCATGGAGATTATTAAAAGAAATGAAAGATTCAAGTCATTTCGATAGAAGACATAGAGCTTTATTACTTGGTATTCCTATCTCATCATTAGACAAAATCCCTGAGCAAGTACAGCTAGATATTGAAAAACAGGTCTTATTAAACTTTGACAAAACAATGCAGACTGAAGCTCGTATCATTACTGAGCTAAGTGATGGCTTGTTATTAAAAAGGATTCTTCCAAAAGCAAGTAGTATTGCAAACTATACCAAGGACAAGTTACCAAAGAGTCTATTTGATAGAGGTAGAGAAGAAGTTATTGATGTAAGTTTCACACCATTTCAAGCTAGTACTACCCAAGGTCATCAACAGCAAATTGTTGATGAACAACTCGAGCAAGATCCCAAAACCCTTCAAAGAAGTGGACGCGTAGCCTCTTCAGAGCTTCAGAGAAAGCCTCCAACAGAAGAAAATCGGTCGCTTAAAGATATACAGGAAAAATATTTCAAAAAACGCAGGCAAGAAGAGAAGAGAAGTCGTTTTGTATTACCATTTAGACAAACTAGTCTCGAATCTTTGAGTAGATTACAAAAATATAGTAGGGCGAGAAAAGTTTCTACCTTCTTTGAGACAACTGACTCTAGTGTATTACTGTTACCTTCTGAAATGACAACATATGAAACATTTCTTCCAATTGAAGCTGTCTCTGACGCTAATGCAGTCTGGGATCAAATCTTAGATTCATTAGGTATGAACACAATGTCTGTTTTCGCAGTCCAAGTAAAGTCCCTAGCCGAGATACATCAGATAGCTCCTTGGGAGATAGCTACTCGACTAGAAGACTTTACAAATATAATCAATCCTGAACTTGTAAATAATGAGCTTGCCAAAATCGAAGAGATTAGATCAGACTCCAAAAAATTAAATCTTGAATCTGAACCTAACAAGAAACATATACAAAAACAAATAACAGCCGCAGAAAGAAGAATTCAATTATTACTCTGGTTACTATCAAATTCCTCAGATCCATCCTTGAAAGCTCTACAAGTCCATTATCAACAATTAATCGGTGATCACCTGAAAAGTGAAAGTCAAAGAAGATGGCGATCTGATATTGACAATATGAAGAATCAATTGCCTAAGCGTCA
>JAHDCA010000070.1:1383-4856 GCA_020630115.1 Candidatus Dojkabacteria bacterium
GAAGCGAAATTACAAGGTAATGAAACACCTTCAGTATATCGAGTTGCAGGGCAAGAGGTAAAAGTAGCAGAAGACAGAAGGCTTACTGTTAAGTTAGGAAAGCTGAAAAGCCTAAGAGCTATAAGAAGCATGCAAGTAGAAGGTCGCAAAGGTGAATTATCCAAGGTTATGAATATAGATTTCAATTGGAGACCATCGATAAATAAAGATAAGTTACAATCTTGGAACCCTTTTAATAGAAAAGCATCACTCACCAGATTGCCACTCTCTGTCACTGAGCAAAGATCTGTAAATCCTTCCCGAAAAAAAATCCTTGATGCTGTAAGGTACAACTTTAAGCACTCAATCCTAAGACAAAAACAAATTGAAGCGCTTAAAGTTGAATCAATTAATAATGACATCCAATACTTATATGGTATTTCGAATATAATTGAAGCAATAGTTAATAATAATGCAGACCCAGACTTTCTAGATGAAGATCAGCGAAACATACTATTAGAATATTTGTCTCCTAAAAAACCGCCTATCAGCCTAGGCAATTCGCTAAGTGAAATGAATTATAATGTAGTCAGAAATTTAAGACCTTCTTTGTTTGCGAACGGTGATGCTGATGCGAAGCTCACCTTACAATTAACAAAAATGATATTTGATAGAGACCTCTGCCACTCGTTATTACTACCGCTTTTAAATCTCCAAGGTTCATCAGGCTCTGGAATGATAAAATTTGCAGAGAGTATAGCTGGCTTACCTATATCTGAGCTTACAGGACAGAACTACTCAGGTAGAATGTTATCTTCAACAAATACAGTCCCTAAAGCTATCAGTCAGCTAGATAATGCCTTACAGCCATTCATACTTGAAGTGCATGTTGCATGTGCAAAGCGGGGAGTACAAGGATATGAGGTCGGAGCAATCGATCTACCACAAGATCCAAGTGAGGAAGAAAATACATTAGCTAGACTAAATCACTGCATCATAATGAATGAAATAGAACCAACTTTAGAAGAACTGGAATACTTCCAAGACTGCTCGATTGCATCAGATAAAGTGAGAGATATCTACCTAGCAAGATCAGGAAAAAATATTGGTATAGAGGATACAATTAGGAAATCAAATATTTTAGAGGCAACAAAAGGTCTTAAGAGTCAACTCTTCCAAATATCAAAGCGTATTTCTTTTGAAGACTTAGACAATAGAAGCCTATGGGAAATTGCCTATTCAGCGGTCGACCGAGAAGAACTCTCGATTCTTGAAGTTATGGAGTTTTTACCTATCCATATTGAGATTGTAAACAGGTTCGGTAATGTATTCAAAATCAAAAGTGTCCAAGACCTTACCCAACACCTAAATATTCCTGAGACTGCCAAAGCTACGTTTCTGCAACAACAAGATCAAGGAGATCGAAGTAATCCAAACCGGATTAAGAGAGATTTAAGCTTCTATAATAGCAAGGAGTATCGCCAAGTCCTAACTCAACTAGTTGGAATACTCAACAATAATCTCAGACTAGAAGCAGCAACACTTTTTAGAAACCTTAGCTCAGTGCAAATCGTGCAAGATGGCCAAAGTAGTGGCAAAAAAGTAAGCTCAACTAGACTTATTGAAAAACTCAAGGCGAAAAAGGAAGCCTTAGCTTTCGAAAGAAGGTACCAAAGTAACCTTACTGATATTATTGACGCCTTTGCAACAGTTCACGGTATCCTTTTATTTCCAGAGATGTTTAGTGGGGTTGAAGAGATGTCAGGATCTATTGAATACGCTAGGAGTGATATCAATGATAGAATTATCGAGTATACCGAAGCAAAACTTGCTAAATTGTTCAAGCAACAATTCAGGGATTTAGCAGTCACATATGACTCTAAATCTGGACCACCAAGACAAGCCTACCTATTGGATATAGTGAGACAGATGATGATACTCGAACCTGATCTCAGCTCATCTGAAATCCTAAAAAGATTAAACACTGATTTTATTAAATATACAAAGGCAACAAAACTAAGAAATTCCACCAAATCTGCTAAAGTACCAGTGCAGAAGATATTTGCCGATAGATTTATTAAAGAGTCAAAAACTAATACATTCGAATCAAGGTCAGATGCACCTAGGGATAAAGCATACATTGAAGATGTTGTTAATAGAGCGTTAGATAAAATTCATTCACCAGATGTAAGAGAAAGAGTAAGAATTAATTATCGTAAAAACTCACAACTCTGATGGATTAATCTTTTAATTTATGGTAAATTAATTTATGGCTAGAAGAACAGAAAGACCAGTAAGAGGAGTTGATTTAACTCCAAAAACTTCAGTCACTGCTTATAATGAAGCAGTGACTGAACTAACGCAATTAATGAATAACCACCCTGACGTACCTGCTCTTCCCACAGTTTACCGAGCACTTACTGGTCAAAATCAGAAGGCCCGAGAAAATGCCGATGCTCTAAAAACTGTTCGAGATGAATTGAGTGTTGCTAGAGCAGCAAACACACCCAATATACTTAGAAGGGCTTTTGATGCTATTCCAGTAAGAGTCTGGAGAGCAGTTTCAGTTGTTGCTATATCATTATTTGCATTATCTGATGAGATACCTGAGAATATCACTGCTCCTATTACTGATAGGCTACCACAAAGTGGTCTAAGTATTGAAGGTCTTAACCAAAAGATCCGAGCTGCAATCGAAACACCCCCAGATCAGATTGGTTTATCGGAAGAGTCACTCGAATTACTGGGTTTGCCAAATGATACTACGACATTTGTTGTTGATAAAGGCGAGATTCATACAGTTGGTGATCAGAGAGGACATATTGATCGAGCACCACAAAATAGAAGAAGAAATAAGAAATGGAGACTTAATACGGAGCAAAGACTTGAAAGAGTGAATGAGTGGCTTAACAGTGATAATCCAAATGGACTATTTGACCGTAATAAAAATGCAAGGAGGACTTTCGGACAATATGAACTTTTTGCAACTTCTCCCGACTATAATGGTGAACCTGTTATCTTTAAAAGACATGAAGGAGAATCTGGTATTTTGTCAAATTTCAGGTCCTTTGAAATAGTCTGGCCTGATCAAGCTCCTGGTTCCAAGAATGTTAACCTTATAATGATGAATGCAGCAGGAAGACTTAAGCAAGACAATCCTTCAGGCTTGACCAAATTCGTTCTTAATACTGAGACAGGTGTTGTCAAAGAGGAAGGATTACTTCCTGAGGAGCTTCAGGTTGTTTGGGACATATTAAATATAAGTGCTGATGACAATTCAAATGCAGCGTCCACAGATTTAACTGGAATTGTGATAACAGAAAGAGAGCAACAACTTTTAGACGATGCAGGTCAGCCAGTACAGGCTACGCCAAAACCGGCCGGAGAACCGACGGAAATACCGGCTACACCACCAACTCAGACATTAGGAGTTGGTATTGTCCCAACAGAAGTCCCAACAGAAGTCCCAACAGAAGTCCCAACAGAAGTCCCAA
>JAHDCA010000071.1 GCA_020630115.1 Candidatus Dojkabacteria bacterium
CAAACTATCCCATCGATCAGGGAACCCTAATGGATTACCACCTTCATCTCTATTCATGTACTTATCAGGATCAAAGATACTAAACTCTCCTATAATCAATTTCTTAGACAACCCTTTACTACCTACATAAGCTTGAAAATCATTCACATCTCTTAAAACTTTATTGTTATCAAAATCATCTTCACTCGTTATATGAGAATTACCTGACCAAGCATATATGTATTGCAAGTACTCTTGATTAGTCTCAGGAAGCATCCTTTCAAGATAGTCTTCAGCTGTCAGGATCTTATACCCCCAAGGATCTTTGGCTTTATCATGTGTAGCATTATGCAGATTAAAAATTGGAGAGATTATCTTAATCTTTGATTGTGAAGGATCCTTAGAAACTAACCCTTGGTTAATAAAATATTCGAGCATTGAGTTATAAAAATCTGCTGAAGTACCTGGATCCCAGTACTCAGGTTCATTAGGTTCATTCCTCCCTGCCACAACGAACAAACCCTCATCGGGAATCTGACCTTTTGCCTCAAGATTATCATAGACTTGATGAATATTCTTTGCGTAGTTTTCCCCATCCCTTGTAAATGGACATCCTGTTGTTGGATCACCGTTTCCTAAGTAACAGATCCTAAGGATATTTCTAAAGCCAGATGGAGAGTTACCGATAGTTGCTTCATAAGCGTCTAGTTCTTGATGACTAGTGATAAGTGCAAGTCCCCATGACATCTTTAGTGATGCAGCAAAATTTGGGAGATTACCATCAGCTGTTGCAGACATTGGCATTGCAAAATTTTCACCAAACTTTGTACAAGCAGATGTACTCCCACCTTCTCCTGATTGAGCATTTGCCCTTGGAATGTATTTATTAATATCAAGCTCAGAGAAGACACTTTGATTATCTACCATCTTTGCTTGTGAGGAATCTTCCATGGAAGCTATCAGTGTTTCCGAGTTACCAAATACTGGCCCTTCCGAGTCTCTTATCACAATATCAGCCACAGGCTTCGTATTGAAGTTTGTTGTTCTAAAACTTGTAAAAGTATTTGGGGCATAAAGAACTTCTATTTTATGCAAGAAAGCACCTGCATCATATTCACTTTCATACTCGAACGAGTATCCACCTTCTTGATTGGTTACAGCGCTAAGCGTACCCAAACTTAGATTAAAATTTTCGTTGGAAGAATCAACCCTAGATGTTACAAGAGCACCACTGATAGGGAGCCCCTCATCATCTAATATCCTTCCATACACCCTTTCCAACGAAGGAATATCATCTGTGAAGTTTCTTGTTGTAATAACCCTTTCCTTATCACCAATATTAATTTTGTAATTGTTTGAATGTTCCAGGTTACCGATCTTTGCAACTGCAAAGAACTTATAATCTTCATACTTAATTGAACAAATCTCCTCAGAGCTACCACGACATTCATCAATTTTAGAATCATTGATCTTTATTGAAGCAATGCTGTCAGATACTGACTTCTGATATACCAGTGTAATTGAGTTCTGATTAATGTTGGAGACCTTTAAATTACTTATATCTGAATTGAGTTTAGAAACTTGTAAAAAGAAATATCCTAAGGATATCCCTAAGATTACAATTGAGAAAAATACCAATAAAGTATTTTTAATATTTACTCGCATATTCCATTATAGAAGATTTTCCAAGTCCTGCCATAATCTCTTTTCTTCTTTTGAAAGTTTCTCAGGAATCACAATATTTATCTTAGCATAATGATCTCCTCTATCAGACCTGCCAACTACTGGAGACCCTTTACCAGAGATCCTAAAGATAGTATTAGGTTGAGTCCCGGAAGGAATTTTCAACTTCTGCTTTCCTTCAACAGTATTTACCTGAATCTCTATACCATTAACTGCATTCACTGGAGACAAATCTATTGTAGTGTATATATCATTCCCCCTTCTCTCAAATTCTTCACTTGAAGCAACGTTTATTTGTATATATAAATCTCCGAATGTAGCACCCCTTCTTCCAGCTCCGCCACCACCTCTGAATTTCAGAATCATCCCATCAGCCGCACCTGGAGGAACATTAAATTTCAACTTTTCTTTATTAACTTCTAATCCAGTCGCGTCACACTTCACACATGGGTCACTTGGCGATTGTCCTTCACCTGAACAATCAGGACATGTTTGCGCTACTTGGACTTGTCCTAAGAAACTATTAGCAACCCTCATCACTTGCCCTCGCCCGTTACAAGTTTTGCATGTATCCAATTTTTTATCTTTACTACCAGAACCATCACAAACTTTGCAGTTAATATCTTTCTCTAATTCAATCTCAAACTCCCCACCTTCGATAGACTCCATAAAATCCAGATTTATCTCATATTTAAGATCAGAGCCTCTATTAGATGACTGCCCTTGCCTACCACCTGAGCCAAATCCACCAAAACCTCCACCCATAAAACCGTTAAGGATATCGTTAAGATCACCCATATCAAATGGAGAGCCGCCACCATAACTACCACCGCCTGAGCCAAATCCGCCTACACCTGCGTGACCAAACTGATCATAGGCCTTCCTCTTTGCATCATCTGATATTACATCGTATGCTTCCTGAACCTCACGGAACATACCCTCTGCACCTTCGTCTTTGTTATGATCGGGATGATATTTCTTTACTAGTTTTCTATATGCTTTTTTAATCTCCCTTGCAGAAGCGTTCTTATCTACCCCAAGTACTTCGTATAAATCTCTTTTTGACATAGCATATTTTAGCAGAAGATACCAAAGACTGCTAACAAAATTTTACTTTGGGGAAATACTAATGAGTCCTGAACTAGTTACCTCAACCCCATTAGCATCCTTAATACTAAGATCACCTCCCGAAATTGAAACATTCGGAGTTGTTATTTTGGTCAAGCCAATCCTAACAACCATATTATCAGTACTAGTTATGTCAATATTATTATAATAGTGGTCAAGAATTTGCTCACTTGACTGACCTGCATTCGCTCGACCATAGGCACCCCATTGACACATTCCAACCCTGTGTGGATATCCCCTCGAGTAGAAATTCCATACACCAGACTCTTTCTTTGACGTCCAAAGGTTCGAATAATAAAGTGTTAAGTCACCAGGAGTCCTCGCATTATAGACAATCCAGAAAAGATCAGCATTCAACTCAACACTTCCTAGTGAACCTTCAACCAGTACCCCTGTAGTCTTATACGTATTCAAACCGATAGAACTACCATTATTATATATACTCTTAACATCGATTAATTCTCCATACTTGCTTGTAAAACCCTCACCCCCAAGTTCGGCTTGGAGCTGAGTTGGATTAAGCCCTCCCCAATCCGCTCTTTTAATTTGGTTCTGCCTGACCGAGGACTTTGAATCAACTGCAAGATAAATCGTCGCATTTACCAGATCAACCATTGTTGAATCATCAATAGTTGCACTCCCCCATTTCTTATACGACCAAGGGGAGCCAGCATCATAACTTACAACAGAGCCACCTGAGCTATACCAGTCACTCTTAGCTTTAGCATAGCTCCTACTAGAACTCCACACATCTTCAGAGTTAAGAGTATGGCCACCACATGTAGAGTGATAATATGCAGAAATCAACTGACCTCCTTGCGAGATCACCTTACCTGAAGTATTTTCAACAGCGTTAACCCAGTTTTGACCGTAACTTGCAGTTTCTTTCCCAACACCGACATAATTTTGATCATAGACATCATCCCTCAGATCGTAATTTTTTGACGATCTCTTACCGAGATTCTTAACCAAATATGTTCGCGCAGCCATCGCCTGACTTTCAAGTACCGCATTTGGCCAACTACTTGGAACTTCCCCGATACCTTTGATGTAATCCTCTAAAGCAAGCTCATTAATAGCATAGACATCAGTATCTGATCGGAATTCTAACATCCCCCTGTAAGTGCTTGAATTATTAATTTTCAAGTTCGAACTGCCCTCAACTGTTAGCGGTGAAGTTAGCTCATACTTTTCATCACCCACAGTCACAACATAGTCGCCAGATGCTTGCTGGACTTGCTTAGTTGAGTTCCCAGAGTTCGAATTCGTATTACCACCACCACTTTGCTCACCAACGCTAACCGTTGGAGCCTTAGCTGCTATCAAATTCTTCAATTCAGAGTCAAGATTGGCTATTTCCGAGTTAAGAGTAGCAACTTGTGACAACATACTATTTTTTATGTTTGCCTGACTCACTGATTGAGCTGCTAAAGAACTTATTTCAGAGTCAACAACTTTAATTTCGGTCTCAAGATTATCGATACTCTCTTGAGTCGATGAAGCTATTTCCTCTAATTCATCGGTCACTTTCTGAAGATCGTTAAATTTATCAAGTTTTTGATTGATTTTATCCTGAGTAATCTCTTGGAAGTTAACAGAATTTCTAATCATATCTAACGCTTTTCCTTGATCTGTAAACAATAACTCGAAATTCGAGAACCTGTAATTTTTATAATTTGAATTGACGTTCTCTTCAAGCTCAGACCTCAAACCATCTGACTGATCCTTAACAGAAGTAATCAACTGCTCATTCTCTTCTATGAAGCCCGAGTATTCATTCATAACTTCAATTAACTCATCGAGTTTTAGACTCAATTTGGATCGTTTAGTTCTTAGTGAATAATTTTGCCCATTTATCTGATCGATTGAGTCTTCTATACCCAATATTGAATCTTCTATCTTTCTTTTCTCCTCTTGACTCGCTTCAATGAGTTGTTCTACTTCTGATTGCTCTTGAGCATTTATCTCGAAGTTTATAAAAAAGCCTATTGAAGCAAAAAGAAATATCAAAAGAGTTATCTTTAAAAA
>JAHDCA010000072.1:0-2250 GCA_020630115.1 Candidatus Dojkabacteria bacterium
CAATAGGTTGGCGTAGAACCACTCAAAGGGTAAGCCACACCTCCAAGATTTGTACTACTCAGGGTTGGGAAATTTGTATTATTAATTACTTCCCAAGCACTGTAAGTTGCAGTATTACAGTTAGGCCCATCACTATACGCCACTTCAAGTTCTAATTCTGCTGATAAACCTCCATCGTTTTCACCTTCCCAGTCTCTCCATTTGATACTCTCAAAAACTGCATCAGTCGACCCAGCATCAACTGTGAACTCCATATAAGGGAAATCCTCATCAAGATTCGAATTCATAGCAGCTTGAACATACAGATTCGAATTAGGGATCTGCTGTTTTGTAATACCAGTACTTTCCCAATTAGCAAAAACATACTCTCCTCCAGTAATCTCAAACCACTCTGCATATATACGATGCATACCTTCATCTAGATAAATCGGCTGACTTGATTCTTCATTACCAGAATTGAGACCATCATTCAAAACAACTAAATCATCATTTATATACAGATTTGACCCCTCTTCAGAATCCATGTAGAAGGTGTAATAGTCCGAAGCTGGAACCCTCAAATGACCATCAAATTTCATTTGGAATCTTGAATTACCGGGCTTATTGCTCTCATCAATTTGATTTTGAATACCACTACCTACTGAAGTAAGTGTACTGAAATCTTGTAAAACAGTATCGGTGTTAACAATCCCAGTAAATCCTTCATAATTTATACCATTTACTGGTCTTTCAATCTCACTAACGGGCCTACAGTAAAGACCTTCCTCAAAAGGCTTCGTTTCATTAGTAGTCAAACCTGTATCACTCCAGACAGTTGCACCAGTATTGTCTAAGTCATCCCAGATTGGCTCAACTTCAACCCGCTGTCTTGCTTGAGGGATTGATAAAACATTAGTTTCATCTGAGATACCACCTTGTATATGTTCATTTATTGCAAAAACTGGCTCACTACAGACAACTCTATATCCAGCTCTATATCGTACTACATTGGAAGTCGCATTATTGGAAGGGAAATATACTTTGTTTGGGAAATTGCCACTTAACCCACCTCCAAAATCAGTATCAATGACATCATTATCTGTATCCAACATATCGCACCTAACAGTTGGATCAATTGTAGCAATCGAAAAATACTGAAGATCCTGCGTTATCAAGAATTGGTCAGCTAATTCTCTTTTGGCAACAAAAGTTGTTTGTTCTACACCATCAGCATCCGCAACACTCGCTGCGCCTATTGGACAATTAGATACAACTTTCATAGCCCTATCAGTACCTTGTGTTCCTCCACCAGCAAGTGCGTATCTATAATTATTAGCGGTATTCAGAGTAATATTGGTAGTGTTTCCATTACTTTGGTAAATAGTCACATCACAATTAGTGATTCCGTTGTATGGATAGGCTGCAAGCCTTAAACTTCTAGTAGCAATTCCGTACTGTTCATACTGCTGTGAATCGTTCTCCCAACCTCTCAATGCAGGATAAAGTACAAATGAGTCGTACGAGTTTGTTGTTCTATGAGATATAATTACAGGAACATCTGATTCAATCATATACCCTCTTGCATTAGTTATATCTTGCGTTACATGTATTGTAGTTCCACTCGCAACAGCTACTGGACCTCCAACGGGTATGTAACCTGCCCCTCCATTTGCATAGTTAAATCTCACAATTGCATTTCCATACGGAGCGTGAATTGACCATCTATCAGTATTACGAACAGCTTCTCCGATAAACATTGTTCCTGCCCAAGATAACGGTGCTGGCATATCAGTATTGTCTGCGTTGAAACTAGCTGAGATCGGTCCTTGTGCTGTGATAAGTGATGCAGCATTCGCATTAGGAAGTTGATTTACTGCAACATCTAAAACATCAAAATCCTGAGAGAAAGTATTATAGTTAACTTGATTAGTACCCTGACTCGCAACATAACTTCCCAGATTTACAGTTCCAAAAGCTGCTCTTTCATGAAGTTGAACATATTGGGAACTTTGACCTCCATGAACGAATGTATCTTCCCAACTGCTTTGTGCAAGAGGTAAAGTTCTTGGATCAGGATTATTAATGTGAGGAACATATCCATAATACATACATATCTCTCGCTCCCAACCAGCAGCCATCTTAGGAGTTTGCATCCAAATTCTTGTCGAATCAGAGTTCATTCCATCTGCGATATAATAATCAAGCTCATTTCCATCCCAGTCAATAAATCGAATGTCTGAACCATCAGGCTGCATCTTAGTTGAACTTACA
>JAHDCA010000072.1:2260-4806 GCA_020630115.1 Candidatus Dojkabacteria bacterium
GATATATTTGATAATCACCAATCGTATCACCTGAAGCTGGGTTCTCTAAGGTAAAGCAATTCCTATACCTCCAGTTGTACGCTGTCTTTGGTTCACCATCATCATCCCACCAATCAATCTCCACATTATTAAGTGGAGGATTATCACCATAGTGACATAAACCAGCATAGTCATCTGTATCTGCGTAACCATGGATATCAGCCGAGGTATCAGAAACATTATCATCAGTAGTAAAGTCAGTAGAAGTTGTCATCGTAACATCAGCAGGTAATGAATCATTATCCCATTCAACCTTATCCTCAATATCAATCTCAGTCTTATCGTAATAATAAATCTCAAGACCATCTGCTACGCTAACTGTAGACTGCATAAAATTCTTAATGAAGATCTGAGCTTGAACTGGAAGAAATGAAAGTTGACTCGATAGATATCCGAGTGAAATGAAAGCTACTGTACAAACAGTAATCGTAAGTTGTCTCTTTAGTTTAGACACTTAAATTTTAGGCAGTAAATTTACTATCTATAAGTTACCAAGAAACAATACCTAATACAAGAGAACCAACTCCTATTAAGGGTTTGAGTACTAAAGGATAAAAATATTTAATCGTTTAAGAAGGTATCTATTAAAACTTTAGCAACTACTTGCCCATTCGCCTAGACCGATCAGGAAATTTTCGAATCTCTCTTTCTAGCTCGTCTGGACCAAACTCAGGGAACAGCTCCTCAACGAAGAAAAGCTCACTACCAGCACTTTGCCAACTCATAAAGCCACTCAGCCTTATTTCGTTACCTGTTCTGATAATCATATCAGGGTCACCGATGTCGCTTGTATCGAGATACTCACCAAACATCTCTTCAGTGACCTCTTCAGGTGCGACACCCTCAACGATCATCTCTTTAACAGCTCTAATTATCTCATCGCGACCACCATAGTTAAAAGCCATATTGAAAACCGCTTTGTCATTATCTTTAGTCTCCTCCTCTAATTCGATAATTAGCTTTTGAACCCTCTTTGGAAGGAAATTTCTTGCACCAATATGCCTATACTTAATCTTTTGATCTAAGAACTCCTGTTTAAACTCCATACCGAATTTCAAGAAAAGCTTTAGAAGTGTCTTGATCTCACCTGCTGATCTCCTTTGAAAATTCTTAGTATCCATAACCCAAACCGTAAACACTTCAACACCAAGTTGACCAGCCCTTGCAAGAAGCTCTGCAATGTTCTCCACCGACTGTGTATACACCTCTTCATAATTAAGCCCGTTAGCCTTTGCATACCTTCTGTTTCCATCGCAGATGATTGCAACATGCTTAGGCACGCCTTCAAATGCTTTATCTCCATAATCAAATTCTTTAATGAATTGTTTATAGTCTTTCTTTAATTTGTTTGAGTGTTCTTTTTTCATAAGTCAATTATTATATACATCAGATTAATAATCCTCAATTGGATTCAAGATTCCAAATCTCTACGTATTTTCTCTGTATCATAAGTTTCAAATGTTAAATATCCAGATTCTATTTTACCAAGTTTGAAAAATTCATTAATTTTTAATAATTTTTTAATTATTTCTTGATCAAATTTTAACTTTCCTACTTTATAATACGTAGCCTGGATCTCATGAGTAACGTTTGGAGTAAACTGCTCGTACTTACCTTCGAACCTCCAATGAGGTAAGGGATAACGATTCGCACCATTACCAACATATTTCTGTATCCTATTAATCCTAATTTCACTCAAAGACTTTTTAGGAAATGTCATCAGCTTTTGTTGAAAAAGAACAAGGTAAAATGACTCCAACTCAATAAACATATAAACATTTCCTGCTTTTCTGTTAAGTTCTATAAACTGCCCCCCAGACCATTCACTGGCAATCTCTTTTTTATAATCTTTAAGTCCAGAGCTCAAACCACCTCTATAGCTGACTTTGACCATTACTAAAAGTCCAATACTTATCACCCAAACAAAGGTAATGCTAATCGTAGCAGTATCCGATAGTTTGGTTGGTGTGAAGTAGTTATAAATTGCAAAGGTCGTTAATACATTAAAAATTAACAGTATCCAGAAACTAATTCGAACACCACGGTCAGCAATTTTTTCATGATAACTTATGAACTCTGCCAAGCTATTTTTGTAACTAAAATCCTTCATAATCTAAAACAGTTCACAAAAAAAAGATCATAATCAAACTCTTTAATTTGTTTAAGTGTTCTTTCTCCAAAGTTAATTATTATGTACCTTAGACTGATAATCCTCAATTGGATATATTAACGATTAATTCCTCAACTATATCCAAAGTCCTATCAATCCCAGGTTTCCTTGGATTTACTTCAACAATATCAAGAGCTTTTACTTTACCTGAATCACTCAATAATTGAATAACCTTTTGAATTTCTGACAACATCACCCCATTCTCAATATGCATGCCTGTAGCGCTTGATTCAGTATGATCAAACACATCAATATCAAAACTAATATGGATATACTCATACCTATTCACAAATTCTTTAATCAGGGGCAGCTTACTTTCAGCTTCATTTCCTGACAC
>JAHDCA010000073.1 GCA_020630115.1 Candidatus Dojkabacteria bacterium
TCCAAGAACCTCTGAGATGAAGGAAAAACGTTCATTGATATCACTTGAAGGAATGGTCGATCAAGCAGATGAGGTGGTTATCCCAAGAATCAAAAGATTTAGCGATGTTGCCAAAGAGGATCGCATTTACCCAAGAGACTTCATCAACGCATTGAACATCAACAGGGAAGTAGCGGTTTATATGCCCGACAATGAGAAGCTAAATGAGTATCTACATACTAAAGGTGAGGACTGTATTGTACTTATAATGAGTGCTAGTAGTTGGGAGTTATGAATATGTTCAGAGAATTTACTATTAGTGCAAAGATTGTATTGATTAAGGATATCTTTGTTGGGTAGGGTATAATACATTATGACAACACCTCAGATACTTTTTAAAGGACGGGTAGCACCGGAGAATATAAAACAGTTAATAATACCATCTCAAAGAGTTACTAAAGAGGATATTGAGAGTAAGATCGACGAGATGTGGGCTAAAATTGAAAATGGTGCTAAACAAAAAGGCTGCGTTGCTTACAATGGACTCTCTTACAGATTTGAGGGGTTCTCATATGAAGATGAGGTACTAACAATAAAGCTGTCGACTTTAGAATATAAAGTAAAAGTTGGAATTAGAGATTATCCAAATTATTACGACCTAAGTTTCGAACATTTTCAAAGAGGAAGTTTCGTTAGCACCTTTCTAGTTACAAGTGATAACAAGTTTGTAATGGCTAGGCTTACCAATAGGTCTATGAATCATAATAAAATAGATAGTATCGGAGGCGTAAACGAGATAAAAGAGGTCGATGAAATGGTTAGTATTAAGGATCTACTAACAGAAGAGATTCGTGAAGAAGCACTTGTCAGTGAAGATGAACTACTTTCAATGGATTTTTTGGGTATATATATGACTGGGTTAACTAATATTGGTTTTCATTTCATTACGCGATGCTCGATTAGCTCGTCTGAGCTTGTCAGTAGAAGCAATGCGAACAACGATTTCGAGATTGAAGGTATCGAGGTATTCGATGAATCTGAATTAAGGGAATTTTTATCAATACATAGTCCAACAAAGAAGCTCTTATTAGAATTCCTAGACCTAGCAAAAAGTGAAAAACTTTTCACTTGAGCCATAATACATTTCACACATATAATTACACGCGAAGCGCTTAGTAATAATAAATTTAACTAAGAAACTATGAAATTCCATAATCATCAGATTATTATTTTGAAAGAATTACTATTTAAGCCTGATTCAAAATTCAAAGATTTGAATATAAAAGATCTTACTTCAGATCATTTTAGCTATCATATTAATGCACTTATTGACCACGGGCTTGTCAGAAAGAAAATCACTGGCAAATATGAACTTACAAATAGAGGTAAAGAGATCGCTAACACCTTGGACACTGACCATCTTGAATTTGAGAAATCACCTAAAGTAGCCGTGATGTTAATCATTATTCGGGAAAGTGAGGAAGGTAAATTGCAATTGCTAATGCAAGAGAGACTCAAGCAGCCGTACTTTGGCTACAAAGCATTTTTAACTGGAAAGTGTAAATTTGGTGAATTGATTGAAGATACTGCTCAAAGAGAATTGGAAGAAGAAACAGGGTTCACAGATGCAGAATTTAAATTGAAGTTTATCAACCATGAAATAATACGTAATCCGCAAGGCGAATTATTAGAAGACAAGCTGATGCATACATTTATTTGCCGTAATCCCAAAGGTGAATATATTGAGGAATTCGAAGGAGGAAGAAATTTCTGGATCGATATGTCTGAATTCAAAGACCTATCTCCTAAGTATTACCATGGCGATATGATCTTTGAGTGGGTATTTAGTGATGACACGCCGTGCTACATCGAGAATGAGTTTGTAGTTGAGGAGTTTTAGTTGATCTACTCTAAGTTTCCAATGATCTTAGTCAGAAATTCTTTGTCAGTTAATCCAATATATTTTGCTTGTTCTGGTAATAATGATGTACTGGTCATACCAGGTAAAGTATTTATTTCCAGAAAATATATTTCTTCATCCTTATCAACAATATAGTCTATTCTGGCATAATCCTTACAATTTAGGTAACTATATATCCCTTCTGATATCGCTAAAATTTTATATTTTAAGCTATCATCGAAACTCTTAATTGGTAAATGGTGAGTGGAACCTCCAATATCGTATTTCGATTCAAATGAATAAAACTCTAAGTGAGGTTCAATTTCAGTAACTTCAACAGCACCAATTCCATCGATCAGCCCGCAAGTTAATTCTATTCCTTTAATCTGATCTTGAATCAAGTAATCATCTTGACTATCTAGAGCCGCAATATATTCGTTCAGTTCTGCATCGTTAAACAAATTAACACCTACACTTGAACCAGCACACTTTGGTTTTAAAACAATATCTTTACCTGTGGAAACATATCCAGAAACTCCATACTGGTTTGGGATAATTTCTGGATATATTTCTGATACTCTCTCATTAGTCCGATACTTATCAAAACATAGATTTGATACTTCAGCATTACATCCATTGTATTTAATACTTTGATCTTGAAAGATTTGTTGAATCTGACCATCCTCAACAAACTCCCCATGCGAAGCAGTAAAAACGTATATTTTTTCTTCGGGGTTAAAACAATCTCGCAATTCAGAAAGCTGACACATCTCATCATAAGAAGATTCTATGTCGTTACTCACATGCTTATGAATAAGTAAATTATCGTCAAGAAACAGCAGCCCTTGCAATTCGTATGGAAAGTGCTCAACCACATATCTCGCTGTCTTTATAGATACTTCTGCTTCTCTTGTTGGTCCTCCGTAAAGGATAAAAAATTTGTAATTATTCATAGTTAAGCTATAATACTATCAATATATTGATAATGCCAAGCAATGGTAAATGTAATTGAAAATTTAAAAGAATTAAGAAAGAACAAAAAGCTCTCTCAAAAAGAACTTTCTTCCGAATCAGGTGTTACATATACCACGCTCACTAAGATCGAAGGAGGGTACATCAAAAACCCTACAACAGAAGTTCTCAAGAAGCTTGCCAAAGCCTTAGACACCTCAATTGATGCACTTATTTCATCTAATACTAAGCCTTTCAAGACTCTAAATAAGCTCGAGATCTCCAAACAAGCTCTTGTTAATAACTTTAATCTTATGCAAGGGTTCTCACCATCAAAGAACATAATCCCGATCTTGAAAAGTAATGCGTATGGTCATGGCATCAAAGAAGTTATTCACTGCATAGATCATCTAAATTTTGATATGTATGGAGTAGATAGTTATTTTGAAGCACTTGAAGTCTTAAAACACTCTGACAAACAAGTCTTGTTGATTGGCTCAACCCACCACGACAACTTTCAGTATATTGACAGCCCCAAAGTCATATTAGCAATTCAAGATATTTCCCAATTAGAGTTCCTAATTAATAGTAATCTTAAGCGAACTATTCATTTGAAGATAAATACTGGAATGAACCGTCAAGGTATCGACTTACCTCAGTTAACTAAAATTGCACAAAGGCTAGCAAAGTCCAAGATCAAAGTTCAAGGTGTATTCTCGCATCTACATGATGCTGACGAAGATAACCCTGAGTCTATGATAACTCAGGAGGAGAACTTCAAGAAAGCAATAGGTACTATCCGAGAAGCTGGTATTAAACCCGAATTTATACACCTAGAAAACACAGCTGGCTCAGTTGCACTTGAGTCTGAATTAACAAATACTTTTAGACTCGGGCTTGCTCTTTACGGCTACTCACCATTTACTAGCCAAAATCAGTTAGATAAAAAACTGAAAAAATTAATACCTGTAGCAACTCTAAAGTCAACATTAATCAATAAGCATCTAATCAAAAAAGGTGAAAGGGTAGGTTATGGTCATAACTACATCGCTGAGCAAGATACTATAACCGGAACAATCCCACTTGGTTATAATGATTATTTCATAAGGAAAATGTCTAATAAATCTTTTGTGAATATTAATGGAGAAGATTACAAATTAGCTGGTAATGTCTCAATGAATCTTGCTTCAATTGAGCTTGGGCAAGACGATATTGATATGTATTCTGAAGTTATTATTTTCGGAAACCAGGAATCACTCAAAAGCACCAGTAAATCTCAAGCATCAATTATCCAACACGCGATCGATGCCGAGACTATCATTTGGGAGCTCCTTGTAAAGCTAAATCCAGAATCGATTAGAAGGGTAGTGGTCTAATTCTATAAAGATACATAATCATCCACCCTCACCATAAGGTTCAGTCCTGCTTCTCGTTTTATTGAAGTAACGATCTCCAATAAACAGATCACTTTCATTCTCATGAATAAAAATAACTTTTACCTCATTATCAGCATCAATTTCGACAACCCATCTAAGCCTTCCTTGTGCAGTATCCTCCTTAGCAAGATCTAGGTTACTTAGATCATTATCATAGCTCTCCCTTAGTTCCCTTGAATTGATCCCAAATAAAATATCGTATTGATCTATATTTGCCCCAAGCGCCGTGAAATTATAGTCCATGGCTCTGTAGAACCTCACCCCAAGATCTTTAGGATCCAAATCTTCAGACTCAACGTATAGTCTGAGAATATCTTGATCACTAACGATTAGTATCGTATCTTTTTCTGCTGAGAAATAAATTTGCAACTCGTGAGATTCACTTCCAAGATCAATATTGA
>JAHDCA010000074.1 GCA_020630115.1 Candidatus Dojkabacteria bacterium
AGATTACTGATATAACTGGTGATTACGAGTTTACAAATCTTGCCCAGGGTGATTACTTTTTAAAGTTTAAGGGTTCTTCAGATGAGCTTATACAAGCAGTCGAAGGTCTTGGTAAAGGCAACTCAACGGACTTTGATAAAGAGACACTTCAGACTGACACTTATCAGATACTGGACAACTCTAAGGTAGAGACAAACCTTGGTCTACAAAAGCTAAACTCTAGCTCAATAGACCTTAGTGAAATTGCATATGAATTAGTATTGAGATTTTTAATAACTACGATAGCAATTAGTTTGTTTGTGTTTCTAATTGTTTACTTTGTTGAGTTTGAGGATGATGAGCAAGAGAAGAAGGCTGAATTATAGAGTCGTTCACAGCTCCTTACGCATTTTTAACTTTGCATCCACCAAAACTTTTAGGACATTTAATACCGTCAACACAACACTCTTCACAAGCTATGAAGTGCCTGTTGCAACTTAGGTTGTCACAATTCACATAGTCATCGCACTCTTTATCACAAACTTCGCACTTACCAACAATTACATGATCTTCATCTTCAGTGTTAAAGCCCATGGTTATTCGACCATCAAATACATATAGCTTTCCGAGGAAGTTTTGGTTTGGATAAGCTTCCATGTAGGTTACGATTCCTCCGTATAGTTGATAGACATCGTTGAAGCCATTGTCTACCAAGAACCCCGATGCTTTTTCACACCTAACACCACCAGTACAGACTGTTACTATTGTTTTATCTTTTAGGTCTTTGAGTTCTTCAAGGATCTCTGGGAGATCTCTGAAGTTAGCGAAGTTAGAAAGGATAGAATCTTTGAAATAACCTGATTTTTGCTCATAATCATTTCTCATATCTACGACATAGAATTCTTTACCTTCTTCGTACCATTGATGGAGTTGATCAGCATAGATGTATTTCCCTGTGATCTGATTTGGGTCAACATCCTCATCTGCTAAGTGTCCGCTTACGATTTCATCTCTGAGCTTAACATTTAGTTTTGGAAAGGCTTTACCATCCCCATCGCTAATCTTAAAGTGAGTTTGCGCAAACCTTGGGTCTGACTTAAGTATCTTTACAAATTTTTCAACTCTCTTATTTAACCCTTCAAGGGTAGCGTTGATCCCTTCTTTGGAAATAATGAACCTTCCTGTTAAGCCTAGACCTGAACATACTAACTCCATCTGATCACGCAGTCCATGTGGATGTGAGATATCTGTATAGAAGTAGAATAAGAGGATCTTAAATTTTGCTTTTTTCTTTGACATTACCGCTATTTTATCATTTAAGCTAGTTTTTTAAAAATATTTTCTAGTGTGAAAGTTAAATTTTAATGAAATAGATACAAGGTGAGTTATAGGGTTCTGTCAGGTTAGGGTGTGGAGTTTGTGGTATAGTTTGAAATAATTTTAGAAAGATAGTTTATGGGATTTAACTATGAGAGAAAAGAGTTTCCATTAGTAGATAAAAAAAATTGTATGGCTCTTGCTGTCGAATTAGACGGTGTTCTGGTTGCCCCAACTGATACTTTTAGTGATCAGCTAGGCTTGTTTAGACTCGATGAGGGTTTGCCATTTTTACCATCTGCAACAACTTGGCATAGAAGTAATGGAGGGGTTATAGGTTGTTATGAACCGAATGTTGCTTCTGACGCTACAAACGAAGATGCAACTGCTACAAGAGAAGATGCAACTTACAGAGTTTTTTTTTACGAAATACCTGAAAAACTGCGTCGGTTACTGGATAACTGTTCTACAATAAGTACGTATGCATTGTATACATCTGAACCTAAGAGCTCTAATAATGAAGTTGTATAAGCGAAATAAAGTAGAGATTCGTAATGATTAAAAAAGTACTCCAAATAGGAGACCCACAACTAGATGTAAAGTGTGAAAGATTTGACTTTAATAAACCGCAAGTCGACCTTACCGTTTTAGTGAAAGATCTAGAGGATACTATGTTAGATGCAGGTCTAATTGGTATAGCAGCTCCTCAGATAGGCGTGTCCATAAAGATCTTTATTACTAAAATAGCTGGGAACAAGAATCGAAAGTCAGCTGACTCAGCTCTTCGCGTATATGTAAATCCTAAGATCAATTATCAATCAAAAGAGTCATGTGAGATCTATGAGGGTTGTGGATCAGTTGCGGAGGCTAAGCTATTTGCCCCCGTAGTAAGATCTAAAGTGGTTGAAGTTGAGGCTTATGACGTTAAGGGTGATAGATTCACTTTAAAGTGTGATGGTATATTAGCAAGACTGATTATTCATGAGTACGATCACTTAAGGAATGTCGAATTTGTGGATCTCATTGAAGATCCATCTAGGATTATTTCACAAGAGGCATATATTAGAGATATTAAGCCTGCAAAGTGGCATAAGGATAATTGTGAGGTGAAATTATTAGAAATCAGTTATGGCTGAGGTAAACGGATATAGCATATATAAAATCGAAATTGCAAATCAAGCATTATTTACAGTGGCTGCTGACTTTGTGGAATTTCCTGACAAATCTGCTGTATTGATGTGGACTGGTGTTGAAATGGACTTTACAACTAATTCAGCTGATTTTACAAATGCTGTTAAATTTTTGCAGAATTTCAAGGCTGGCGATCAGGTGGCAATTGATACATGGCTAGAGGAAGGAAACACTAATTTTGGTTTTACATTTTAGTTTTTCGAAGTATGTAATATTGGGGCAAAATACTTTGTTAGATCACTATCTCCCTTCAAACCAATGCATCTTATCGAATTTATCAAGTGTCCATTCATTTACACAATTCTCCGATGAAATGAAAGTACTTTGTTACAGACATCGAGGTAAGTTCAAAGCTCCCATTGTAGTGTTATAATATTCATTATGAGCGAAGTAAATACTCGATATCTAATGGATGAGCATAATATTAGTTTGCCGTATCTGTCAGTGGAGTCCCCGGTTCGCACAGAGCTTAGTGAAGGTTATAGAAACTTGAAATATACTGTGATGCAATTTTGCGATGAACTCTACTTTATAGGTACTGATATTCGATCAAATGAGACTAGAATTACATTGATAAATCATGACCAATTATGTGCATTAATTTATATACCGGAACTTTCCGAAATATACTTTGGATATGAAGCAATTGCTTCTAGCAAATCTCAAAAAGATTTCTTGAGTTCAATATTTGAGATATTTAAATCTAATATGAATCTGAGTTAAATGTTATCACTCCTAAGTGCTCACAGCTCAAACTTTGTAATAGGTAAGGACAATAAACTTCCTTGGCATATCCCTGCTGATCTTCAGAGGGTCAAATCTGTAACCAATAACAAAACTGTTGTAATGGGTCGCAAGACTTACGAATCGATGCTTGGTTACTATAAAGACGGAGCAATGCCATTCAAAGAGATCTTGATACTTACTTCTAGAGAAGATATTAAAGATGTAAATAACAATATTCGGATTTTCAATAGTACTTCAGAACTCCTTGAGTTCACAAATGTCCTGTCTCAGAGCGAGGAAGTAATTGTATTTGGAGGCTCGCAACTTTATAAACTCTTTATGGATCAAGGAGTCGTTGAGAAGATGTACATTACATTCATAGATCAAAAGTTTGAAGGTGATTCTTACTTCCCAGAGTACGATTTAAGCCAATGGGATAAAAGAATTAATAAGCAAGATCAGCATGAAGGCTTGGCATATGAGTTTTGGACTTTAAGAAGATTGCCACAGGTTCAAATCAAAGAAATGAAAGATGGGTATGGGGTTAGCGAATATAATGGTAAAGAGGCATGGGTTGAGAATGCATTGGTAGGGGAGACTCATACCATTCGCAAGCTAAAGAAGAAGAATGCTGCAATCAATATTTATCGAACTGAAGGGTTTGAGAACCCTAACCCTCATAGAGTAGAGCCTAGAGATCATTTTTTCACTTCAACTGCACCTTATCAGAATATAACTCTTGATTATGAACACCAGGAGAAGCAATTGGAAGTAAGTTCTTACATTAAGAATCAGAATATTAATCACATATTTTGCGATGAAAATAACTCCTGGAACTATAGAAACAAAGTGGAGTGCGGTATTTTTAAAGATAATGGAGACTATTACTTAGCGTTTTACAAAAAAGGCACAAAAGGTGGTAAATGGAAAGTTGATTCAATAGCAACTGCTTCAATAGAGATTAATAAAGCAATGAAATGGGTCATAGAGCAACTCAATTCTTCGCAAGAGTTAAAAGACTTTGCAGAGACTCTCAAAGGTGTCTCTATCCGAAGTTCAAGATATCAAAAGCAAGCTGTAATTCATTTTCATACCAAAGACGAGAACAGTACTGTTGCATTAAAATGCGAAGAGGAATTTATACGAGGAGTATCAGTATGGTACTCGGATAAGCTGAGTCCAGCTTTTAAATTCACTGAACTTCTCAGTAGTGATGGAGAGCTGACGCTGATTGAAGAAGTATTAGGATATAAGTTCACATATG
>JAHDCA010000075.1 GCA_020630115.1 Candidatus Dojkabacteria bacterium
ACTTGTGAATTGCACCGTATATGATAAGGATTTTAAGGTCCTAGCTCAATTTGACGATCAACATTTTGGGATATTTTTCGAATATGATCAATCTAGGTCATTGGTGAGAAGAAGTGTGGAGACTGAACGAGGTAGAAAAACTATAACGGAGCAACAAGGGAATTTGCCTAAGCAAGATAGAGAATAGAAATAATGAATTTTGCTAAACACATATTTTTCGTGCTATCTATTGCCAATGTTGGATTTGTTTCAGTATTGAGAGGACAATCAACTGATTGTGTTACAAAAATTCTTGAACTGGAAAACCAGATGACCATAGAGCAATTTGAAGTGGGTAAGCGCGCAACACATTTCAAATATGTAATGCGAACTGAGGATTGGGAAGGAGATAGGGATTTATCAACAGTGGAAGTTTATCGTAATAGAAATAATCTTCATCTTTTTACAGAAAGAGCGGATATGTACGTAGATGTCCGAAATATGTATATGGTCTTAAAGCCTCAAAGGAGCATTATTGTAAGTAACACTCCTGAAAATGTTTTGGAGCACGGTTACAACGACGACTTTAAGCAACTAAGGATTAATTTTCTTAAGAATTGCATTATTAAAGAATGTAGGAAGGTTAAGGGTGAAGAGAATCTAAAGGCGCTTAAGTTGGAAGTGGGAGAAGATATAGAAGGTCTTATTGCTATACACTCTATGACTTACTTATATAACGAAGCAGAATCAAAAATCGTGAGCACTTTAGTTGAATACGAAACAGATTATAAAATAAAGTTCATGGAAATCGAATATGTAGAATTCGAACCTTCAATATCATATACTTTTAAAAAGCCCGATCAGTACGTGGCCAATGGTAAAGGAATCTTGCATTCGAAATACCAAGGATATCAATTGACGGATGAAAGAGATTAAAAAAGATGATTTGTAAAAAAACTAACATATTAAACCTATTTAAAATGATGACACTTAGAGGTTTGTTTTCCGAAAGTCGAATTTTGGGTGAAAATTTAATGCGCTTGTCTAGTTTAATTGTAGGCATTACATTTTTGGCTGTAATATCGAGCTATGGTCAGTCTCCGTCTTATTATAAAGATGAAGCTACACCTGTGATTTCGTTGGTAGGCGTAAATATGACTAATGTTTCTTTAACATCTGGGAAACTTACCTCTTCATCTTTGCAAGAATCAACTAAGAGTGCTCGTCTGCTGTTGAAACTAGACATGGGAGATGACTATGTTCATAGTGGTGATCCTTTCGAAGTTACAGTAGAACTAAATGTAACACATGGCTCTTATAATGCTAATCATACTATTACTATTACAGATTTGGTACCAGAAAAAATGGAAGCCATTGATTTATTGTCTTCGCTAAATACTTCTCCGGCTCTTGGTGATGTTAGTATAACGATCGCAACACCCGCGGTTGTTACAGCAACTGCTGGGAGTTTCGTTGAAAACTATATTAATAACAAACTAACTCTCAGAGCAACGATGGAACGAGAGTATGCCATAGATGTTAGAGATGCGGTGGGTGGATTGATGACTGCTCCTGTAACTTTGATAGGAGTAGATGCTTCTCAAATAAATGGTAAGGTTGCCACTTTTGAATGGACATCTCCTAATGAATTTCCAAATTATGAAGTGCAAATTTTGCGTTTATATAATAAAGATCTTGATAGAGGAAGCAATCAACAAGACATTGAGGCCGTGGTAGATTGGAAGCAAGCATTAAGAGTTGAAACTCAATCTTCCGAAAAGTCGATATCACTTATAATTGCTGAGGAAACTGGTTATTACGCTTGGCGTGTAAGACCTATTGGGAATTTCTATTCGGGGGGGATTGCAAATCATGAAAACTATGGATTATGGTCGGTAGGGGTAGCTCAAGGCAGCACAGTAGTATTGTCTAACCCTAATATTGCATCTAGTGATCCTAATTATTTTTATTACGAGGATTTAGAGGAAGATATTAACTGGTTGTATAGTAGAGTTTTCACTGAAGGTAATCAGGACGGAAGTGCCGGTACAAGGGTAAGTGAAAGTATGACTTATGCTGATCCTTTAATGCGTGTTCGACAGTCTCAAGCGTTTAATAGTGCGGAAGATCATACTCTTATAAATCAAAATATTACCGATTTTTCTGGACGTCAACCTCTTACTACCCTTCCGGTGCCAATTCAAGGAGGACTAAATGGCTACTTAGCGAATTTTGTTCAAAATGAGAACGGTGATTTGTATACGGCATTTGATTATGATGATGGAACGTCTACGGACATTCAGAATCCAGGAACCATTAAAGATGATGGAGGAACTGCTCATGAATATTATAATGGTACCCACCCAGATGGTATAGGGAGCACAGAAGGTTATTCTTTTACCAGATCTGTTTTTAAAAGCGATGGAACAAATCGAGTAACGGAAACCTCAGGAGTAGGCTTCGTTCATGCCTTAGGTTCTCAGGCAAATGGTCAGGGTAGAACCACTAGGATTTTATACGCAAGCCCTTCTGATTTTGAGTTGGTTAGGATTTTTGGAGAAGAGGCTCCCTTGGCTGAGTCAGTAATTAAAACGATTACAATTGATCCTAACAACGTAGTAAGTTTGACTTATACATCCAAGGAAGGAAAAACAATTGCTACGGCAATGATTAGTGAAGAAACTGAAAATTTGGATGAGATTTCAACTAATCCTAACAAAAGAGCTTTTGTTAATGTGAATAGCACCAATCAAAGTGTTGCTAACGGTTCTTCTTATACGAGTACGAAAAGGTTAGCTCTTTCAAATGCAACTCCAATTACTTTAGAATATGAGGTTGTCGGGCTAGGTGACTTTTGTGTTTCATGTAACCTAAGGGTTAAATTCTATCTAGTTGATGTTACCAGAGGAGTAACTTATGTGAGTGATAAAGATGGATATAGTTCTACTTCTAACTCTATTGGATCTTTTGAGCTGATGCAGGGAAATTTGATGTTCCCATCAGGCTGGGAATGGGTAGTAGCTGATAACTCTGGAATTGGTAATGCACCTACGATTTTTGGATCTAATTATAATCAATTTATCCTTGAGCCAGGAGAGTACTTGTTGATGAAAAAAGTGTTTTCTGATAATCAAAAAAGTGCGGTAGAAGACTATATGAGTGAATATTCGCAAAATTTTGAAATCATGTTGGAAGCTTTGTCAGATGTAATGCTTTCTGTTCAGAATGGAACAGATCATCAAGCCTTTGAAATTTTTATGAGCGACTTGAATGATGCGTTCAGTTCTAACCCTGTTGATACTCCGGCTGTTCGTATGCTACTAAGCTTACCTGATAATTTTGTGCTACCTGCTGGAGTTAGCTTATCTTATCTTCAAGGTGCGGGAACTGATAACGGAACACTAACTATTTCAAATAATTCCAGTTCAGATTGTGCGGGCTGTGGTGATTTTGATGTTTCAATCCCTAAACCAGAGAAGTGTGAATCCTGTGAATGGTTAGTTTCCGAAAATTACCCATTAAATGGGATAGATTTTTACCGAACAGAAACTGGTATCTCAGAGATTGATAGTCTTAATGCTCTTGTTGAGCGTCACTACATGACTTTGCTGGATGATAAAATTCAGGAGGTATTTTTAGATCCTCCTGGAAGTGTGGTAACTACTTATCAACAAGCTTTGGATAGAATTGCACCGGGGTTTACAAGAGAAAGCTTGAAGTTTATGATCGTAAATATGCTCACTTCTAGGTATTATACTGGTCAGTCTAAAGAATCTGGGTCAGTTCGAAAAAGAGCCATGGAGAATGAAGGTGGAGTGTTGGAGTTTATTGATATTAACGGTGATATTACAACAGACCCCATGCAATATGTTGATGTCACTTATACCGATGATCTTGATTATAATTATGATTGTAAAAAGCTTTATGAATGTTGGTTTACTTCGGTAGATATGATAGGCATTTTTGAGTTTGATGGAGGTGTAAATCTTATGGATGCTTTTAATGACGAAGCGGGTGGAGACGCGTCTGAAGATCATTATGACGACGATGACAGCCAAGATGGAGCGGATAGTGATCAAAGTGGATTGATTGATTTTATTATTTCTTGGAAAATGAGAAAGTTTAACAATTCACCGGATGGGCAGTTAAGTGAGGCTAGTTTAACTAATCTTGTAAACTTACCATCTAGATTTATGGAGTGTGCAGGATATCAATTTGCTACTATATTAGATGAACAAGAGAATTTGTCATCTTATTCAGAATATACTTCATATAGCCATGGTACAACTCAACCAGCGAATATAGCAACTGTTATAAGCTCGCATAGTACATTTACTCCTACTTTGGTTATGTATGATGACGATGCAGGAACCGTTGAGGTAGAAGAAATTACCTGTGATAATGTCGATTATCAGCAGCTGGCTTACCC
>JAHDCA010000002.1 GCA_020630115.1 Candidatus Dojkabacteria bacterium
AATATTTACGCTAAGAAGCGAAATCACAACTAAACAAAATATCCTAGAGAAGCTCGAAAATAAAATCGACAACACAGTAAACCTTAGAGAACAGAAAGACCAGAATCTTCTAACATTTCAAAAAATGGAAAAATTATTCCCAAGAGATAAAAACTTCAGTTTAATGATGAGCAATATCGAAGCCTTAGCTAACAAGTATGATTACGAAGTTAAAAGCATGGGATTCACAGAGAACACAGAAAATCTAGATCTGGACCTCAATCATCTTGCACCAACTAACCTCAACTTCTCAATCTCTGGAAGCCAACAAAATCTTGTACCGTTCATGCAAGAGCTAGAGTCATTCCCTAATTCACCAACAATTAGACAAGTCAGTTTCACAAATGAAACAGATGAAAATGGAAGGAAATTCTACTCACTGGGAGTACTAATTTATCATAACGAAGCATCTAATGAATAGTCTTTTGGGAAAAGCAAAATTTATCGTAATCCTTTTGGGTATACTTGTTGTGGCGTGGGCTTTTATAACAATTTACGATAACCAAGCTAATGTTGAGCTTAATCCTTCTGCTCAGAGTTTAAGCACCCCTATCACAGGCTCATTTGACCTTGAAACAATCAATAATCTTGAATCCTCAATGGATGAAAATCTTTACGTACCAGTGGAAAGGTTTATTGAGAATTAATAAAAATAAAAGAGGGCTAATTATATTAGCCCTCCCTTGATAGTAAAAGTTCTTCTCAAACTACATCATCTTAATATAGTCTTCCAAGCTTTTACTCAAAGATTTCTCCTTAAGCTTCTTTAAAGCCTTTGCTTCAATCTGCCTAATTCTTTCTCGAGTAACTCCAAATTCTTTACCGACTTCTTCAAGTGTTCTTGTAACACCATCATCAAGCCCAAACCTTAAAGCAAGAACCCTTTTTTCCCTATCCTGCAAAGTATCAATGATCTCGTGCATTTGATTCTTAAGATAAGCTGTTACAGCTATCTGTTCTGGAGTCTCTGAGCCCTCATCAGGCAAGATATCCTGCAGAGTGTTATCTTTCTCCTCACCAATAGGTGTTGCTAGGGATGAAGGGTTTTGGGAGATCTTCATAATCTCAGCAACCTTACTTACTTCAATATCCATTTCTTGAGCGATCTGTTCGTGAGTTGGCTTCTTACCAAGTCTCGCAGTCAAGACTGCCTGAGTCTTATTGAACTTATTAATTGTTTCTATCATATGAACAGGAATACGAATCGTCCTTGCCTGATCAGCAATAGCCCTTGTGATAGCCTGCCTGATCCACCAAGTAGCATAAGTTGAGAACTTAAACCCCTTTGTGTAATCAAACTTCTCAACTGCTTTCATTAGACCGATGTTTCCTTCTTGGATCAAATCTAACATATCAAGCCCTCTTTTAGCATACTTCTTAGCTATACTTACTACCAACCTCAAGTTAGCAGTTATTAAAAGCTGAACAGCTTCTTGATCACCTTTTTCAATTCTCTTAGCAAGTATTACCTCTTCCTCTGCAATCAAAAGTGGGATTTTACCTATCTCGTGTAGATAGGATCTAATTGCATCTGTTGAAATTGTTGATTGGATTGTTTTAAGTATCCGAATCTTCCTCTCAAGTGTCAATTGCTCTTCAGTTACACCATCTTCAGCTTTCTCAGGCTCAAGTACTTCAACCTCTTCTTCTTGTAGCCTTGCAAACAATTGATATAAAGTTGGTAAGTCATCCTCAATATTAGGAATAACAAGCATTATCTCATCTTGCGTTAAAAATCCTTGTGCAACACCTAACTTTACTAGATCTTCTATTAATTGCTCTTTCTTTTTACTAGCCATTTGTACGCTTATGCTATAATTTTATATATGTTTAGACGTTCGCATCAAGATAACAATAGGAATAAAACTTCTAAGAAAGGTCCTCAAAAGCCCGAGGATAAGGCTAAGTTTTATTTAGATTCTATTGCTAACTTTTGTGATAAATGCGGCACTGCCTATACTACTAATGATGTTAAAGTTATCCAAGATAACGGTTTCAACGCGATTATACACTTTTCATGCTCAAAATGTAAGGCGACGAATGTCGCAAGCTTCCTAAAGCCAGTTGGGATGAGTAGCAGAATGCCAATAAACAGTGACTTGGACACATCGGAACTAAAGAAATTTGCTGAACTTGAGGCGATTGATTCTGATGATGTTATAGAGGCAGATACTGTACTCTTTGAAGAAGATTCACCAACACTTTAAAACAACCCCCTGTAGAGATCGAATATAGAATGTAAGTATAAAACCAGATGTTAGAACTCCCACTTAATAACTTTCGTAAGATCTGTCTTAAGATCTAATGTTCCCTCAAGCTTATTACCATTAACTGTTAATTCCTGATTATCAGTTATACTCCAAAATTCTGGATGTGTAATTGTTAGATTCAATTTATCCTCATTAGTACCAGGTTGTTTAAACATTCTTAAATCTAACTCGCCGAAATTATCATTTGAACTAAACGGTAAGTAACTAGATTGATTATCTAATTTGTATTGAATGTCTAATTGATTTCCTTGACCAGCAGGAACATTGAACCAACCTGCAATCTCTAATCGATCAGTCAATTTATTAGTTGAATACCTCCCTTCTTCAAAACCTGTTACAGTTTGGATCTGAGCATTCAAAGGTAGATACAGCCTTAAATAATTAACGTAATCACCCTCTGGGTAAGTATTTGAAACCGAATTATTTTTGAGATCTAACCTGTAAGAGTAATTTATCTCTTGAGGCCCTACGATATCTAAGTTCAATGTATGGACACGATCTAAGAAGAAGTTGGCTTTGTTTGCCCCCCAGTTCCATTCGACGATTGCTGGAGTAGCTAAGGATTTCTTCGAGATGTTACCGTCCCAACCTTTACTAATTATGAACTCTTGGGCTTGAGAATTTTTCAGATTTAGGAGTATATGCTTCTGATCTAAACTTTGCGACATCACTTCGCTTAAGTCTTGAAGGTCATTAATATTCAATGAGAAAAACCTATTCATAACTACTTGAACTAACTCTTTAGTAAAATCTGATTTCAATGATGACCCTGGAGTAAACTCGTTATGGATCTCAAATATCTTAGTATAGATATTATCTTGATCTATCAACTCTCCATTTACCTCTACCCCACCCCATTTGTTAAGCAACAATTGTAAGAATGTCACGTCAACAGCTATCACACCATCTACAGAACCTACCTTACCTGACTCAACAAGTAACTTTTCGGCGTCTAAGGCTACGTCACTAAACTCAGGATCCCAATTAGCCAAAGAGAATGTCCAATTGTTGATCGCTAAGGCATCACCCATATCTGCTGGTGGAACTTGCGTCTCTCCATTATTATTGGAAGGTAAGAGCAAGCCATCAATATTGTATACATCTCCAACTTCGATTCCACCTCTGACTCTTCCTCTTTCTATTGAGATTATTCCGTAACTTGATAACCATCCTCCTGAACTTCTTAATTCTGTTGGATTCTGAAAAAGCACTAAATATCTCTGCCTTTCTTCTAAGCCTAATAACTGTGGCAAGTAAATTAGCATCTTTGATATAGGATCGACTTGTTCAATTGTATTGGAGTTGAAATTCTTCATATCAACAATATATTTTTGAACAAAACCAGGGAAGGCTTCAGTGTCAGTACTTTCAATTATTGCTGAACCTTCATTTATATCTCGAAGAGCTAGAAGTATCTCCCCACTTGTACTATCAAGTTCTTGTAGTTCTTGAGTATATTCTCTAGTTTGCGTTGTTTGAACTCCTAAACCTGCTACATCGAAGGCCTTAACATACTCCTGCAATGGACTCACCCAGTCTAACATCTGATTACCACCTCCAGCGATCTGCTCTGCTGCGTATACAAGATTATTAAGTTCAAAATGTAAATCTTCTTGTCCAGTAATATTAGCAAGCCAGCCAAGTTGTGAGACACTCCAATTTATATTTGAAAGATGATTCTCAGATCTGCTTATCTGAGTTGTTGCATCGTCAAATTCAAGATTTGCAATAGAAGTTTGTGCGTTCTTTAGATTGAAGTAAACTACTGTACCTGAAACTAATCCAACAAGCATCGGTGCTATTAAAAAGTAAAAGATCACACCAAGTAGAATTGCAATTGCACTTACCCTGAGAATACTCAAGGATCTTACAAAACCTGTTAGTCTGGAACTAGTGTTACTAAACCAACCAAAGATCTTTCCAAAAGGACTTGATATCGCATAAACTATTTCACCAAACTTCGTTCTAACTATAATCGGTTTAGCCTGAGAAAGCGGAACCTGCTTATCACTAAGGTCTTTCTGTCTTTTTCGATATTTCTCTAACTCTTGATCAAAATCATAATGCTCTGACTGGTTAAATTTCCAAGCCTTATTATTCTCTTTATACAAAAAAGACATAAGATTTCCGAGCATTAACTCTAACGGAACCTTCTGAGACCACCCATACTCAGTAGCATTAGGAGCAGGGACATATTGAGAATAAAGTACTTCATGTTTATCACCTTCCTCAAATTTTATGTTCCTAGCATCAATATCAAGTTCAAGTAACTTATATGCTATAGAAAGAGATGTGTAATCATGATTATTCGCTAAAGTAATAACCTCACCTGCAACCTTACGATCAAATGTTAATTTCACAAGTCCATAGACTGCGTCTTCAACATCAATAACATAATGAGTTTTAAGACCTTCCCCACGAATATTTATTGAATTACCTTTAACTGAGGACTTCAAGATATCCAGAAGCTCATCATCTTGCAATGGTAAGAATCCTTCACCTAAAACTTCTCCTATCCTTACAATCCTAGCATTCAAGTTGTTTTTATCATGATATTCAGCAGTAACCGTTTCAACATACTTTTGAAGTTCATGCTTACTATAACCTTCCGGCTTTATATAAGATGTACTCGATAGTAATTGAGAGTATTTCTGATGTAGATATACTGTTGAGACCAATGAGAATTTTGCATCGTACTTAACAGCCGCATTTAAGACTTCGCTCAACCTATTTGACTCAGTCAAAAATTCTTTGCTATCCAGACTATCCCTGGAGGATATATAGTTGTTAAATAAGTAAAAGACATAATCAATCCTCTTTATGTTATCAAAGAGCCCTTGACTACCTTCTTGATCAACAAAGTCTACATCCTTCAGCGACTTTAATTTCTTTACATATGGCTTTGTAAATTTATCGAAAGTATCAAGAACAATAACCTTATTACCTTGATCAGAGAGAGTCTTAGCTAATTCGTAACCAATCTGGTTTGCACCATGATAAAGTAATGATATAAGGGTCTGAGTTTTAATCTTTTCAAATGTTTTTTGCGTTGTTGTTTTTTTAGCCATGCTCAATTATAAGTTTATAGGAATTGGTAATAGATTGCTTTCAATTTCAGTATTGTAACCCTCATTAATGGTTAGCTCAATTTCCAAGTCATCATACCCTGAGGCTTCAAATCGGATTTTATAAAGAGCAGGTAATAATTCATATCGTACCATTGGAGTCGACCCTACCTCTCTACCATCGATGAACACTTTTGTAGTCTCAGGCTTAGTATTAATTGTTAGATAACCTACTCCATCTCTAGCGACTTTATTCTTTGATGTTGTAGCGGCGTACCCGATAAAACTATCATTAGGTACGATCTCGGCAACCACAGTCCCAGTAGTACCTTCTTCAATATCTAAAGTAAAGAACTGAGGTTGATAAGCCCCAACGATTTCACTCTCTCTAGCAATTTCTACTTTGTATATCCCAGGAGATAAATCTTGAATCTGAACAGGGGTTGAACCGTGATCTTGATTATTAACCTTAACTGAAAGCTCAGGTGTATTAGGCATT
Organism: Candidatus Dojkabacteria bacterium; assembly: GCA_020630115.1. Classification (GTDB taxonomy): domain Bacteria; phylum Patescibacteriota; class Dojkabacteria; order SC72; family JAHDCA01; genus JAHDCA01. The sequence continues at coordinate 5,874 of JAHDCA010000002.1, forward strand.
GAAAGCACCTCGATTTGTGAGTTATTAGTAAACTCTTTGAAGTACGGTAGTTGATCTCTAAATGAATTGAAAGGTACAAAGATTAGAAATATCGAAATGCCAAAAAGGATTAAAAATACAATGAGTGAGATCCTTATGTACTTATTCATATTATATTATACTCAAAAGTATTATTTTAAAAAGCTTATGCAAACGTTTATGACTTGGGACAAATTATTAAAGCATTTCAAAGCAAAACCTGAGTATAAGATGCTAATTAAAAATGTCGAAAAAGAATATAATAGTTCGAACTGTTTCCCTGAATTCACAAATATTTTTAAAGCACTAGAGCTTACTACTCCTGACAACCTCAAAGTAATTATAATCGGTCAAGACCCTTACCACAAAGCTGGTCAAGCTATGGGTTTGAGCTTCTCAATCCCTAACGGTAATAAAATGCAACCATCCCTTAGAAATATATTCAAAGAATTAAAAGATGACATTGATATTGTTAGACATCAAACTGATCTTTCAGATTGGGCAAAGCAAGGAGTCCTATTACTAAATACTTCACTTACTGTAAGAGAGAATGAACCAAACACGCACAAAGATATAGGATGGGAAATTTATACTTCAGAGGTCATTAAACGAATCTCATCATACAAGAGGAATATCGTTTTCATACTTTGGGGAAATCACGCACAAGAATACGAAAAATATATCCAAGATGCCAACAATCATTTCGTAATAAAATCAAGCCACCCCTCTCCTTTCTCAGCTCATAAATCATTTCTAGGAAGCAAACCCTTTAGTAAAACCAATTCTTTCTTAATTTCGAAAAATATTAAAACTATCAACTGGTAACCTGAGATTAACCACCGAAGAAAACGCTACCTCCAGAACAACCACAACATAGTGTAAACACCAAAGTAACGCCGATGGCCATTATCAAGAAACTCCTATCTCTCTGAGATAAATCAAAGTTAAAGAAGTTGTTAGTATTAAAAGATGATGCTTGAGCACTCCTAGTTTGAGAATTTGGTTTAGCCTTGGAAGATGACTTCTTAGTAGCTTTAAAGCTGTCAACTTTTTTAGCTTTCTTTACTGTTGCCATTTGTTTTTTGCAAGATTAAATAGTAATTAAGTTTACCAGATTTCCCATCTGATCTAAAACTTTCAATTTTATATCCTTTAGCTCTAAGTATCTCTTCGACCTCCAGTATCTCTTCATCACTGAAGAAGTGACAGAACCTTTCGGATTCAACACCTCTTTTCCAAGTATTAATATAATCATCACCTGAAAACTTTCCACTGGTTTCCAGGGTTTTCCCCAACTTTGATCGACCTGTCCACATCGTAACCACAACATACCCACCTTCTACACATAGTTTTCCACACTCATCAATAAAATCTACCCTCTGCTGAAAGTCCGGAATATGATGGATAACCCCAAAGGCAACAACGGTGTCAAATTTCTCGATTGGCCACTTGTCATTAAACATATCCCAACTTTCAAAAACATACCTTTCATCGAAAAACTCCTTAGCTTGATTGATCCACTTAGTAGCGAAATCCAAACCAAGAAACCTACTTGGTTTAGTGCCATTCTTAAGCAGGTAATTAAGAAACCTCCCATTACCACAACCAATATCAACTACTGTCTTCCCAACTACTTCCATCCTCATAAGCGCAGCCCAACCATCCCAGGAAGCATCTATAGAAAGATGCGAACTATTATTGACTTCAAAGATTTTATTATAGAAATTTTTATTAATTTCATTAAATTCGTCGTTTTCTAGCATAGTGTATTATAATCCAATGTGAGAAAAGAATGGAATAAAAACAAATTTGATCCAACAGGCTATCTTTACGAGATCGGAAACATCCTAAAACTCATCGAAAAGTCTGAAAAATGGAACGCTGATATCTTAAGAAAAGCCCTGAAACAATTCCCCAAAGATGGGAAGGAACTATTCTCTAAAGATCAGTTACTTGCAGGATACAAAGAGCTTATCGCGCAAGGCAAGACAGTTGAGAAAGCTATCCTCAACACTAGACTTAAAATGAAGCCAATGAGAACACACTCAGGTGTTGCTACAGTTACAGTCCTTACCAAACCTTACCCATGCCCCGGCAAATGCATTTTCTGCCCTAATGACGTAAAGATGCCAAAGAGTTACCTTTCTGATGAACCAGGTGCTCAAAGAGCAGAGCGTAATAACTTTGATCCGTATCTCCAAACTTACAATAGGCTTTTGGCTTTGGAAACAATCGGACACAAGGTAAGCAAAGTCGAATTAATTATTCTTGGTGGAACCTGGTCTTTCTACCCTACGCAATATCAAATCTGGTTTGTTAAAGAATGCTTCAGAGCAATGAATGATTTCGGTAATAAAGACGGGCGGGATACTGTCGAAACTCAGAATATATTTGAAGAAGCAGACAAGATCCCTGCTCATTCTAAGGAAGGAAAACTAAAGACTTACAACGATCTGGTCACACATGTTGTTAATGAACAAGGGAGTGAATTTTTTAGCCCAAATGAACTTTCGGATTGGGAAGAATTATACCAGCAGCATAAAATTAATGAGGTAGCTAAAACAAGATGTGTCGGTCTAGTAATCGAAACAAGACCAGATTATATTGATCCTGATGAAGTTATAAAGATTCGAAAGCTTGGAGCAACTAAGGTACAAATCGGTATTCAAAGTTTAAACGATAAGGTTCAAGCTATGAATATGAGGGGACATGGTAGAAGAGAAGCTGGTCAAGCATGTAGCTTACTTAGACAGGCTGGCTTTAAAGTTCATGCACACTGGATGCCAAATCTGTACGGATCGAATCCAGAGTTAGATATAGCTGATTATGATCAGCTATGGGAAGAAGATGTTAGACCAGACGAGCTCAAGATTTACCCATGTTCGATTATTAAAAATACTAGACTATTTGAGCTCTACAATGAAGGTAAGTACAAACCTTATACTTATGATGAGTTGCTTAAAGTACTCACAGAGGTTATGCCTCACACTCCACGTTACTGCAGACTAACTAGAGTTGTAAGAGATATTCCTTCTACAGATATCGTCGCAGGCAACAAACTTACTAACTTTAGACAAATCGCTGAGAGCGAATTAGATAAAAATGGTGTACGTTGTGAATGCATAAGATGTAGAGAGATAAAACTTCAAACAATCACTCATCAAGATATAGAAGTTGAGGAAATTGAATATTCGACTAAAACTTCACAAGAAGTTTTCATTTCTTTCAAAACTAAAACTGACGATAAGATTTGTGGTTTTTTAAGGCTCTCACTTCCAAACGAAAAATCATTCATTGAAGAGCTCTCAGACAACGCTATTATCCGTGAAGTACATGTTTATGGAAAGCTAGTGGGGATCGATAAGGAAAACACGTCAAACTCAAGCCAACATCTTGGGCTCGGTAAACAAATGATTGCAAGATCCCAGCAGATCGCATCATCCAAAGGCTACTCGAAGATATCAGTAATCTCTGCTATTGGTACTAGAGAATATTACGAGAAACTAGGATTCGAGATGAATAGTGACCAACTTTACATGCATAAAGATGCCTAATGAGAAGCTTCAAACTACAGTGAACACCTTCCAAATCAGAAGTATTTAATCCTCTTCTTCTATCTCGACAAGTGTTTTAGCATTTAGCTTTTGAATATCAGGTAGTGAACCGCTGTAAACAATTATACCTGCTAACATGAAAATCAAACCTACAACTGGCAATAAAAGATTAGAACTACCCAAGATTGAAGCCTTTGGAAGTATTGAATTTGTATAGCCATCGCCGGCAGCGCTAGATCCTGCCCCTCCAGTACCTGTACCTGCATCTGAGCCAGAGCTACTGGCTGTATCCCCAGAATCAGTAGATCCTGATGATGATGAGCTACTCCCACTATCAGAGCCGTCAACAGTTGCAATATCTCCAGACTCTCTAGAGATGTAACTTGCGTAACAGCTATCACCCGTGATCTTTGCACAATCTGTGTAATTAATAGCACCACCCGAGAATATAACACCATCTAAAGAGTAACTTGGGTGTGACCAACAGTAATCAGTATTTGTCGAATCATAATACCTTGTTGTTGCAATGAATCCATTATCAGTTACAAGACTACCATTTGTTGTATTGTCTAGAAGAAGAGTAGATATACTTGAATACTGCATTGAGTAAAGGTACATCCAGGTCAACCCACTAGAGCCTAAACTCGTTGAAGAACCGCAGTACCAATTTGAATTATCAAGGTAAAAAACGCTTGGTTGATTAGCAGGAGCAAAACAAACCTCAGCATTTCCAGGTTGCCCACTTAGTACCCCACCATCCATAAGACTTGTATTAATTGTTACATAATCATCGTCATTATCTAATTTGACATTAGTACCACCATCGTAACCATTTGCTGTAAAACCTTCGCAAGATAATTGGTTTGCTAATTTAACAGTAATGTTAGAACAACCCTCATTACAAGTTGAGTTTGTTAATGCAGTTGTTTGCAATGCACCTGCACCACCATTATACCCAGGGCTTGTTGTACACCATTGAGTAGTTGCATTTGCATAGTAATGTACCCTAGTATAAAAGATCAAGCCATTAGTATATGGATCACCAGACAGCCCAGTTGTATATGTTGTTGGCAGTCCTGCAACATAGTCCTCGAAAGTTTGTGTTGCAGTATAACCAAATTTTGCTGTTGATGTATATGCACAAGATTCTATAACCGACCTCTGCTGGTAATAAGAAGCTGATTGCCCTGCGACAGCCCAACATATCTCTAATTGTTCAGGATCATATGCAGCAGCAGTTGATGTGTTATCGTCACCTTGCAATGAGAATGAGAGTGTTTCATCACTAGATACAGAGAGACTTAGACCTGACTGCCCCTTACTTGTCGTTACACCAAAGGCTTGGCAAACAGGAGCGGCATTAACATCTGAACTCGATATTGAAATCAAGATTAATAAAAATGCAAAAGTAAACAAACTAAAGAGTATTTTTTTCATATTTCTATTTTGTCATCATTAATATTAAACTGCAAGCTTAATCCCTAAATACTGTAATTGATTTCCAGACCCCAAACATTCCTCGACCACCACTTCCAGCCGTAAATAGTAAGGAAAGTGCGATTATCGTTAGGAACATACTTATAGTACCTAGAGTTTTTGAGACTTCATCTAGAACCCCGGATTGAGGCAAGACTTCAAATTCTGCATCTACTTTGTCGCAAGTTAGTCTATTACAGTACGAATTACATTGATCACCTTCACACTCGAAATCAATACCTAAACACTCTCGGCTTTTACAGTATCCTGCATCACAAAATCCATCACTGCACTGACTATCTTCACTGCATTGTTCTCCACATAATAATAGCTCTTGCGTATCTTCAAGTATTGTCTTTATAAAGCAGGTATCAACTTCACAGTACTGACAACTCTCACTACCTGAGGATATATCACACGTGTGCTTTGGTACAGCCATACATGTGTTTGTATTGCATGTATTTGTTTCAAGATCACAACTATATCCAGAACTACAATCACTGTCGACTGAGCAACTAGAGCTACAAGTTCCAGCAGCTACACCCTGCTTAGTTACCTCTTTGCAAGTACCGATCTGACAATAGTCACATGTCTCTCCAGGACCGGCATCACATGAGTGAGAATTCGAATTACCTAAATCACATGTTTCACCAGACTCTAAAACACCATTTCCACAAACAGGTTCTGAACTTGGATCAGGTGCAGGATTAGTAACAACTCTCGTAGTCGTTTCAGATTCCTCAGTGACTACCACCTCACTGCTACCAGAACACTTACATACACCACCTTGACCGACAACATCTACTTGATGACATCTAAAGCCACCTTTTCCAGGGCTTGTTGAATGAGTACTACTCGAACTAGAGTATGAGCTAATAACTGTATCTGAAGTTGGGCAACTATCCCCACCATACTCTACTATGTTATAAGTCCCATCTGCATTAGTCTGTTGACCGCCATCTGGACAAGAGACAATTTCAAAGCTATCAGAACCGTAGGTAATATTGCAACGAGATTTTGAAGTGCTATCTCCCTGACTACCATCAGTTATTCGATCTGTCCATTCACTTGTATCTAATGAAGTATTTTCATAACTTGCAGCTTGCTCCGGACTTAGAGCCCAAGGTTGATCAGAATAAGGGTTGTGGGATGGATTGGTACAACTTCCTGAAGCGAACCATCCATATACTGTTTCAATCGTACCATCTGAGTTAGTAATAGTCCCTACTGCATTGCAAGAATACTCGCAGCCATCGGCATTATTCGTATGTTTTTGACCAGCATAATTCCCATTATGGCATTGATCTCCACCTGCAGGCGATGTAGGTGCAACATATTCTGTTTCGCCTTTATTTAAACTATCCCCTTCTTGAAAATCTTCACTTATATAGTCACCAGGATTTTGAGTTATTGTATCTGTAAAACCATCACCATCGGCATCATCATTTTCTAGATCAATATCCTCTAGAACTTTTTGAGTATCGAAACCTTCTGGTAGTCCCCCACCAAGCTGATTTCCATCTTCGTCCGTACCTCCAGATATTGCTCCTGCTTCAATTGCTTTCCCTCTCTCCTCCTCATCTTCAGGAACGCTTACTGAATTAGCATTACTTGCCCCACAATCAACAGGGGTTTCAACCCATCGATCCTCTTCTGCAAACCACCAGGTTGTAACACATGCTTGAGCATCTGAAGTTGATACTTGTTCATCTGGTTGAATTACTCTATATACAACAAAACCTATTAATAAAATTGCAAAAATTGAAACTGTGCCAAATACGATTTTCCCACGTGTTGTTAAGCGGACAATTCTTTCCATACATACAGTTAACCTGAAAAGGTTTCGAAATGCAAATTAGTACACCTATCACTCAAATCACCAATTGTATTGGATACAAATTCTGATGAGCCACAGATATAAACACCTTCGTTTTCAGCAAACGAAAGATCCGAAAAATCAAACCTACTTTGAGTACTTGTATTAGTGATACTAACATTAGCACCTTTACCTTCAAAACTCTTCAATTTGTCTGCGAAGAACTCCTGTCCTCTATAGCTTGCAAGTACACGGACCATTACTAGTTTACCCTTTATCGCCAGGTCATCCAAAAAAGACAGATGAGGGACTACACCTATGCCCCCAGAGAGAAGAGTCAACTTCTCATAATTTTCATCTATTTGATAACGCCCCTGCGCTTGTGTAATAAGAATGTCTTCTCCACCGGATATACTCATAAGAGCTTGGGAGAAAAGACTATCTTTCACAATTTCGATTCCAAACTTAAGCTCTCCATCAGAAGGGATACTTAAAAAAGAGAACGACCTACTGACCTCGCCAATCCTTATATCACAATACTGACCAGCATCGTAACTATAACCATGGGGCCTTTCTAATGTTAGAACACAAAGTCTACCTTGGATTTTCATCTCTATTACTTTAGACAACATAATAAAGGATATAGATTGACCAAATAATTACAGAGAGCGTTAGAAAGATGCCAATTATTTTGTAAGTAAGGGATCGTCGAAAGAATTTCACAATAGCAACAAAGATTGAAATAACCTGAACACCAAAAGCAACTAGTAACCCGATTGAGGCTGAAATCAGTGGTGCGGCCTCTGGTACTATTACAGGAATAGCGTTAATAGTTGAACTAAATGTGCTAAAAACCAAAACTAAATACAACAAACTCTTAATAAATTTTTTCATTACAGTACTATATGGTTCAAATAAGATTCTGAATTCTGAAAACACGACTCACGTATCTCACCTGAGAACATATCACAGTATATGTTGGTAAATTCAAGGCTTTGGGAATTATCAATTAAAGCATTAGTTACTCCACTATTACAAATCGAGGTGTATTCAGGTACTTGTCTACATGCGTTAAACGCCCTTTTAGGATTGCCTAGACGCACAGAGTTACTTAAATCTCTCCCAATGCTAGTAAAACACGATTCTACCAATCGCGTTTTATTTTCATACTCAGTCATACTAAATATCTTCGAGCATTCTTGAGCAAGCGTTTCATCATCAGGCGCAAATTCAAGCATGATACTAGTCTGCATCATATAGCAATCAACTTGATGCGCAGAATCAACTTTCGTACAAGGATAATGATAATCACCAACAATTATATCTCTTTGGCTCTTATCAAATGCAGTAACATTTTCCATAAACAAACCACCGTAACAAGAAGACCTCTCAAATTGACTTGATAATGTATCACAAACTTTTAATCCATCCCGAATATCGTAGTCGATTGAGTAAAGTATTGCGTGACCAACACCGTGAAGACAGTTAAAGATTTCAAAATCAGTAGGGTTATTAAAGTTTTCTCTATCACATGCACTAGGGACCTTCTCATACAAGTCATCCAAAGTTATATGCTGTTTGCCATTAGCTATATCTTCCTTAGTAAGAAAAAGTCTTTCCATCACTCCATGGTAGCAACCTGAATGACACGTAAAATCACATGCATCGAATGCATCACCGACTTGACCATACTTATCAAGAGAGTAGCGACCAATCGCATGAGTCATAGGGTGACAGAAATTTTCAATTTCTTCATCTCGGCGGTTGTTTTCAAGTATAGATAGCAACTCTTTGATACTTTTGTCTCCAGCATACTCTTCTATAAAATCCGAATAGCAGTTATCGATATCCTCTTGTGGTAACTCAAGGCATTCTTTTATATCTAGGAAATTAGAGTCAGATACATTTTCAGGTATAATTTTAATTATTATATACCCAGCTAATATAACAATAAGAATAACTTGAATCTTAATAAACCAATCTATCCAATTACGAGATATATTAGCAAGACTAATTCTTATTTGTTTATTTTCGTTTTTATATTTTTTACTCATTCATTCTTTTTAACAAACTTTACTCTTGCACATTCAAATAATAATTGGCTTCGGGTAAATGATAGTACATTCGTGACTGAGAATCCAATTGATACACTACCCCTCCTTGCCAATTCGGCACACTTCCTCGAAGGCAATTTTAGGATCAATGAAAGTATGAAGTTCGAAGTTTTTGTAAATGAATTGGGGTACGAAGCTAAACCAAATATCCAGTGGACAATTGATGATAAGAGTTCAGTTGGAGAAACCTTCGAGTTCACACCTACCAGAAACGGGATGCATACTATTAATTTAAAGATAGGAATTACTTCGGAGGAAATCGACTTCAACGTTGGGCTTATACATATCGAGCCTAATATAAAAATTTCTAGAAAAGAGGTTAAAGTCCTAAATAGTGATGACTATGAAAGCATTAAGTTTTACACTTTGGATAACATCTACGAGTCCGATAAGATCGAGAAAAATAATCACGAGCTAATTATTTTGGAAGTTGTTGATAAAGATGGCAATACACATCTAGAGGAGATTGAGACTACAAGAAGCTTAGATCTAGACGTGCAAGCTCTCTTCGCAATGGGTTTACTTCTAGTAAGCTTAATGATCAGTAAATTTTACTTGGCAAAAATCAAAGATGATTAGAAGTAACAAAGTAATTCAAGCTTACTTCCCAAAGCCAAGTTCTAAAGAGGCACTGAATTTGTGTAAGAGATTATTCTCTTACTCTGTATATGGTAAAGCATTTCTGGAATTAGGTTTTGCAATCAAGCCCTACAAAACAGAGGAGCTGGTAGAGATTTCAAATAATGAGATTTACATAAACCTCGATAACGAAAATAAGATAAAAAATTCTTATGCAGGGTTTAGATACGTAGATGAATATTACACAGTTGTAGTTACAAACAGGTTAAAGTTTTACAGAAACTACTTTAGAAATCTCTTCAAACTTATACTCCTTACTAAAGACCTTGATAGAGTGACAAGAGATATATGTAATATTAGTCAACTAGAAGAGAATTTTAAGATTGATATTAAACTTTCATACCTTGCTAGCACGTACAAAGAGGTTCTTAAGAAGATTCCCACATCAACACTAGAATCAGACCCATACCTAAGCTCTAATACGCAAATATTAGAAAATTATGATTATCCTAACTCACCATTAATAAAACTTTCACTAAGCCAAAAGCAATTAAAAATTTCTAACTACTACGAACTTATAAACCTGAAGAGGCAAATCATTAGATTTGAGAACTTATCATTTTTAACGACCAGAAGGTTGGCAGAAAACAATCTAGAGAAAATCAAAACAGAGCAAAAGGTCAATTTGAGTAAATTTTTATCAGAGAATAAATTTCAGGTGATTTCTAATCCTAAAAAAGAAGTTTTTTTCAGCTATAAAGATTATCGGATTGGAGTTATCCCCAACACATCACCTGCTTACTGCCACATGTATAGTGATTACGACTTCGTGATATTTGTTAAAGGTGGAGTTCTTTCACATGGAGCTATTGTCATAAGAGAATTTGGTATACCAGCAATATCTTTAGCTGCTGATTTCAAAGAAAAAGAAAGTGTGATTTCAAAATTAATCTCAGCAGTCAATATATCTAAAGACAAAGCCTCTATATCTATTCGAACTTAATAGACTCATTTTTTATCAACTTCTCACCATCAACAAGTACAACCTCATATTCGCCAGCTTCTACATTCTCAGGCAATGTGATTTCTCTTTCTCCAACTTGATTCAAAGGTATATCAACTCTCTGAATAGGCTTATCAACATCGTAACGGTCGCCTTTCTTTATTAGCTTATAAGTGAATAACTTCCCGTCTTCGTATTCATTAAGCTTAATAAAGGCCCTAACCCTAGTCCCAATCTCGAATTCATCATTGTAATTTTTATCAAGATCGTTGGTATCGTAAAATTTGATTTCAGCATTTTCGACAACTGTATCACTGATTTTACCCTCCAACTGTGATTTAAAATTGTAAAGGTTACCGTCATTAGTAAATAAACCGATCAAGAAGTACCCTACCAAGATAATCACCATTACAAGCAGTAATAACAAAAGTATCCTGAAAACTTTTGCTAAACCTTTAGAACCTTCATCACTTTTGAAACTCGACTTTATACTTTTTAGTAGACCATTTCGCCTATCGTTGTTCGGGTTTATGCCAGAATTGGCAACTTTCTGCCTCGACCGTGGTTCGCTACTACTGGCTTGTCGATCAGTAATATCAGGAGATTTAGTTTGTACACTTGGCTCTCTAGATGTTTCAATATTAGTACCCCAACCTTTAAGGATATTATTCTTTCGTTTTACAGAATCGGGTTTTTGTTGAGTCTTTTCTCCAACTCTTTGAGGTGTAGGGTACATAAAATTTCAGCTAAACTAATCTAAACTCTGAAGATATTTTTCCACATCTAAAGCCGCCATGCAACCCATGCCTGCAGCAGTGATGGCTTGCTGGTAGTGATGGTCGTGAACGTCCCCTGCTACAAATACACCTGGTATATTTGTATTAGTATGCCCGGAAACCACATCTACAAAACCCCTATCATCACGCGATACTTGATCATCTAAGAAGTCTGAGTTTGGTATGTGACCAATTGCTAAAAACATTCCGTTAACTTCAAGATTCTTTGACTCCCCTTTGACTGTATCTGTTATCTCTAAAGAATTAACCAATTTATCATCACCCTTGACCTCATCTACCTTTGTATTCCAAAGCACTTCGATCTTCTCATTTGCGAAAACTTTTTCTTGCATTGCTTTACTCGCACGGAACTCATCTCTTCTATGAATCAGATAGACTTTAGATGCGAACTTAGTGAGAAAGTTTGCCTCCTCCATTGCACTATCACCACCACCAATCACAGCAACAATCTTATCTCTATAAAATGCGCCATCACATGTTGCACATGAGCTAACACCTTTTCCCCAATACTCTTTCTCGCCTGGGATATCTAATAACCTAGGGGAAGAACCAACAGCTAATATTACTGACCTTGCTTGAACCTCTTGTCCATCAACGGTTAACTTTTTTACATCTCCACTAAAGTCAACTTTCGTTACGTACTTGTACAAAATCTCAGCTCCATGATTCTTAGCTTGATTCAGCATGTTCATCATCAACTGAGGCCCCATGATTCCTTCAGGAAACCCAGGGAAATTTTCAACATCAGTCGTGCCCATTAATTGCCCACCATACTCAACACCTGCCACTACCAATGGGTTTAATCTAGCTCTCGCATTATATATAGCAGCAGTTAGGCCAGCTGGTCCTGAACCAATAATTACAACTTCTCTTATATCCTGTGACATTACTAATTTTTAATTAAATTTAATTCTTCCAACTTATCTTCCAACTCAATAACTGATGGCTCAGTCAATGACGTTCCATCTTCAAAAACTATTGTTGGTACAGATTTATTCCCTCCGTTTACTTCCATAACATAATCTGCAGCTTCAGGATTTTGATCGATATCAATCTCCTCATAGCCATCACCATTTGTCATACCGAACTCCAATAAGAAATTTTTAATCCTCACACAATCACCGCACCAAGCAGTTGAATAAATTTTAAACATAATCTGATCATTAATTTATAAACAAAGTATAGCCTAATTATGTTCTTTGATTGTTTACTCGTTTATGAGCTATTTGGAGAAATGGGTAAGCATAGAGCCAATTTTAAAGTTCTTAATGAAAAGCATTGGAATTATACTTGTTATAAACATTACAAACATAACAGTATTCACATCAATATTAAAGACAAACCTATTAATAACAAACAGTAATGCCATTGGGGTTAAAGATCCTAGTGATGAAATTAGTTCCGACCATCCACGGTAACTTGTTCTATAAAGCGAGTAATTGCCATCAGTTCTTTGGATTATATTTAGAAACCCACTAAAAGCATTCATATTTACTTGTGCACAAAAATTGAATAACACTGACATAATCACGACATTTTCGACTGTGGGATTAAGAAGAAAGTTTATCGGCGCAATTGCAAAGATCATGAAGTTAACTCCTAGTATTGCCCTATCCCTTCTTAAGAATTTAAAATCAAAGTTCTTGAAGACCTGACTCACTATAATCCCAACCAAACTATTTACAAAAGTAACAACTGCCCAAAACTGGAGATCTCCAACGGCGTCAAATATCAAGATACTTAAAAGACCAAAGAACATCCAACCCATAAGCCCATAAATGAATCTAAGCTTAAAGTACTCTCTAGCCCAATGATCATGTAGTAAATCTTTAAATAGTTTATGCACGATAAAATCACTTTTTCTTCTTTCTCCAGTCTTAAATAGCATCAGAAAGATCGAAAGCCCACCAAACCCTACAAAACTTATCTTCAATATCTCATCATAGCTAAAATTCTCAACTAGAGAGTTAAACAGAAACGGAAGCGCGAGTGAGATTAAAACAGCTACACTCAAATTAACACTGTCAAAGTAATTTGCATCCTCTTCACCCATTATCTTTTCGGTGAGTTCACCTCTTGATAACCAAAACGAGATATTTGCCAACCCTGTACATATACCACATATAGCTATTAGAACTGAATCTGTGTTAACTGTATACACACCTAAGATTATCAAAGAGGCTAAGCAGATCATGAAAAGAGCCTTCACGTAACCTTTAACTAGAATATAGGACAGTACTGGACTCATCAATGTCTGCGTCAAGAATATATAAAAATTGTATTCAACAATAGTCCCAATTGATTTACCCTGCTCCCATAGGTAGAAATTGATCACTAAGTACGCAACTCCTCTTACTAAACGCAAAAGCCCGAATAAACTAACTAAACCAAAAGATTTCATATCAATAACTGATTCGATTTATATTTTTTTACACTAAATTATCTTCTACACTAAAAGAGCTTTTCAAAGCGCGAGTCCTCTCTGATAATCTTTACCAGTACTGAAACATTGGTAAGCTTAAAACTCCAATTATCACTTTCCCAATTCAAGTATGACTCTCCATGACTTCTAGTAACTAGTAGATTCTTCGTATCCATAAGTTCAGAATAATCATTTAAAGAAATACACTCAATGTGTTGAAAGCCAGTTGTATAATTTGAGCTCCCTCCAGGTTCAGCAATTTCAATTAATTTGGTAAAATACTTCCCATCTATGCTAAGTGGATCTTTCAGGATACAAATATGGAATAAACGATCATTATGCTCATTCGTTACAATTTTCAGAGAAAGGCTCTTAAGCTCTTTCATCAATTTTTCATAGTCATCAAAGCTCTCTGCTCTAATACAAGCATGGTCAATAACATAATTAGACAACTCAAAATCTAATTTAAGAAGTCTATCGGAAATTTCCGAAACGAACTTTTTGTATTCTTTATGAATGTTCATATATTACTTCAAAATTTACAAATGAATAATAAAGTCTTTTTACTCGCTTAGCAAATTTACTTCCGAATTAATCAATTCATATTTCCGCTTCCTACTTAACTTCTTTATCTGCATCTCTCTTCTGGTTGCGGTTGATCTACAAGGTAAAGATTCAAAGTACAACAACTCCACAGGTATCCTTGCTCTAGTGTATTTTGCTCCTTTACCAGCATTATGCTTATCAATTCTTTTTTGAAGATGGTTAGTTATACCGCAGTAATAAGTTTCATCATTGCATTTTAGCAAATACACAAAATATTCATTATCTTTATTTAAAGAATTTTTCATTAAGCTATAATCATTCATATGAAGATTAATTACAAGTCAAATCGACTAACACCAAACAGAAAGATCCGTAACCAAAATAACTCACAGTTAATAATCCTAGGAGTAATTGCACTACTAATAATCAGCGCTTACCTATACTTTATCGTATTTAAACCTGAGTTTGAGATCAAATCGAACCACTTTGCATCAGATACACAAACCCAAGAAATAATAGATGAAGGCTTCACTGTGGGTGACAGGATAACTATAAGTGCAATACTAGAGTCAGATAAAGACACAGATGAGCAGATCAATGTTTTAGTAAAAGTAGTAGATACTGATGGGAAATTAGTCTATGAAACAGATTTCAAGTCAGGAACAAATATTCAAAGAAATCTTACTATCAATAAAGTCTTAGCCCCTGGTGAATACTCCTATACTATCGAATCAGGCTCACAAAAAGCTAGTGGAGAATTTGAAATAGAATAATACACATCTCTTTCAAGTACTTTGATCAATATGACCTAAGTCTATCATTAATCATAAGTCACCATTGAAACTCTTTTAATTACTTTAAGCGACTAAGCTTCACTTAAATTGGTAATTAACCCAACTCTTTTTCGAAACACCTCCATGTATTTCCGAGCTAGTGCTCAGACTCACATGGAGACGACGGGAGTCGAACCCGTGTCCAGTTAGTTTCGTCTAATACCCTTGTACAAGTTTTGCAGGTTTAATTTCCCGCGGTTACCAAAAACCTACAAACAATAACCTCGGTCGAACTATTTTAAATTCTTCTGAACCAGCTAGCTCTTGTTACTAGTCAGATATATCATCGCTGATGGAACAGCTACAGAACCTCACGATGAGAAAGTGTCCGTAACTGCATCCCCCTCGGGGGATGTTCATTAAAGGTTAAGCATTAAATGCAAATTGTGCACCTGTTAGAAAAGCGTTAAGCTTCTCAACTTGACCTTGAATGAAAGTTGAAAGTCTGTTTCCAACTAAACGTGATAGTTAAAGGATATCAATCCTACCTGAGGTATTAGCCTCTGCTAATGTCGAAAACCAAATACGTCCCCAAATTTCTTAAAGAGCTTTATATTATAACAAAAAGCCCCTCGTTTGAGGGACTTTTTAGTATTCGAACAAATATAACTTATCTCCTAATCGTGATTCTATATATTAGCTGTCTAACTCTATTGTTTAACACTTCAATATTAGTACCGCCCATTACATACACCGAGTAACCTAAAATCATCATACTTAGACTCAATAGTATCAATGATACGTTCCTAATTGACATACCTATAACAGATGTATCAGGTAAAGGCTGAGCAGGGTTAACTGGATCGATAACTTCATCAATTGGGTCAGTAATAACAACTGGATTTTCAACCTCATCAACAGGATCAGGAGTCTCAGTAACCGTACTTGGAGGTGGAGGAGTAACTGGGTTTACTGCATTAACTGTATGAGTGGTATTAGTACATTGTGAGCTACAGTAATCACAACTTCCAGAAGCACCACTAATATTACACCTCACACCATTTAATGTACCGTTATCACATTGCTCAGAGCCATTTACAATTCCATCACCACAGCTGATTAGTACACATGAGTCATTACAATTAGCACCACCATCACACTGTTCACCAGCATCGACAACGCCATCACCACAACTTGGCAGTGAGCAAGTAGAACTACAGCCATCACCATCTGTAAGGTTACCATCATCACATGATTCACCCTCTGCAACAATTCCATCGCCACATATGTTTCTAACAAAGTCCTCATCAGAAGCCTCACAGTTTTCATCACCAGCCTGACAGCTCTCATGTTCAATTACCGCAACATTGTTTAATGTTGTTGTACCTGTGGTTAATGGATTCTGAACCTTCACTGTTACCCTCAAATCAACATCATCACCAGCTGGAATATCTAAATTATCCCAAGTAATCTCGAGTCCAGTATTTTGACCACCATTATCAGAGCTTTGATACTCTAATTGAGGAGGCAAGGTGTCTTTTACAGTAACACCTGCAGCATCAAGATTTCCTTCGTTTGCAACGTTAATTACGTAAGTGATTGTCTCACCTGCTTCAACCTCAGTCTTACCATCATCTTTAGTCAATTTAAGTTCGATACTGCCTGTACAAGTTGAAGAGTCAGGATAATCTGCGTGCCTACAAGTATTAGTATCTGGATTACAGATATGACCATCCTCACCACAATTCGCGTCAGATGTACAAGCTTCGTTACAAACAGAGTGAACACATGTAACACTCTCAGGATTGTCAACCATCCTACAAACTCCATCATCGTTACAGAACAAACCTTCACCTGAGCAACTCGCATCTGTTGTACACGCTTGATTACATGTTGATAATTCACATGTCTCACTTGTTGGATTAGCATCCATTCGACATACGCCTTGATCTGTACATGAAAGACCTTCTGGACAAAGCAGGTTTGTATCATTACATTCCTGATTACATGAAACAGTCTTCTTCTCGACTGGAGCGCTACATGTCTCACTAGTTGGGTTAAGTGGGTTTCGGCAGGTATTTGACGCAGCATCACATGAAAGTCCATTTGCACAGTCTACGTTTGACCTACAGGCTTGATTACACTCGGCTGGGCTACATGTAATAGAATTCACAAATTCATTACCTGGATAGTCTGGATTGTAACATTTTAGATAATTAGTCGTACCAGGTTGGTCTCCACATTTCATATCACCTGTACAGTGAGCGTCTTCAGAACAACCTTCACCACAGTGATTTAGACGACAATCTTTTCTGGCATTTATAAAGATATGAAGTGTTCCGTATCCATTTACATCGTAGTACTCAGGATGGACACATTTTCCACCTTGATTACAGATATTATCACCTTTACACTCAAAGTCGTGAGCACATGATTCATTACAACTTGCATAAGTACATGTTTTAGATGTTGGATTTTCAGGATTTCGACATGTTCCGGTTGCAGCGTAACAAGTAAGTCCTCCACTACAGTCAGCATCATTAGTGCAAGCACCATCACACATTACGTCACCAGATCCGCAAACAGCTGATGTCAGATTATTCGGATTTCGACAAGTTCCAGAACCTTCTGAGTCACATACTAGGCCGTCAGCACATTCTTCGTCCCAAGTACAATCGATATTACAAAAGAATTTACCACAAAATGCGCCCCAAACAGGATCACCCCCACCACTTCCAGGTTCCGTTGGGTGACCAGGTCTTTCAGACACATTTACCCCACATTGGTTATTACCAAAACAAGGAACTGTATATTGACGTCCTCGCTTATCTCGCCCTAAGCAAGTGAATACAGGCACTGGCCCTAAAGAAGCATTAGACTCACCTGGTACAGTTGAGCTTGTGATAGTTGGACTAATTGTTACAAAATATACACTTAGTATAAATACATTTAAAATTGCAATAAGCAAAAAAGGTAAAATCCTTTTATTAATCTTTAGTTTTTTTGAATTTTTTTTATACATAGCTATTTCTCATAATCAAACTTACTTATATCGAAGGTCATATGATAATCTCCAATCTCTTCAAGCTTCTCTCGCTCAGTATTTGCTTCATCGTAAGTCCTTCCATTTGTATCTTTTACATACAATTGTGGTGCAGCTGAATATCCAAAAATACTTGCAAGACTCATGACATATTTTTCATTTTCAAGTCCCAATTGACCAAGGTTTAAATAGTTTTGGTCATAATTATTTTTTATCCATAAGTCATACTGCTTATCGGTAGCAAGCTCTTCTGAGTTAATAAAAATATGAAACTCATCAGCACCAAAACCGTTAAGTAGCGTCCAAATATTTCCGACATTTTTGTTCTCATATGAAAGAATATTATCGGTAAAACCACCAAGCTCGTCTTCATCTCCATTAAATGACCTAGCCGTAGCCTCAAAGTACTCCTCACCATTATTTTTTTCCAACACTGATGTCCTTGCTGCTTCTCTTGTCACAATAGTATTTTCATCTATAACAAACTCTACATCATCTACCTCGATAGGTTTATCATTTGTAGTTTTTGCTTCAGACTTCCCAGAATAATCTCTATAAATGAGATATCCTGAAGCAATGAAAGTTACCAAGATAAAAGCTATTAAAATGATATTATAATAAGATTTTTTTAATTTCATATGTATAATTAATCATATGCCAAAATCTAAGTCAAGAAAAACACTTATAGTAACCTCATTTTTTTTCATTATCTTTTTAATGATACTCACATCACTACTTTCAGAAATCAAAGCCTCGAAGAAGATTGTATCTCAAAATCTCATTATCGATTTATATGAATTAGATACCCAAGTCAATATTCAATACCTAGAGGTGCCTGGTTTATTATGGAAAACAGAGCATCTTACATTGGGGTTTACAAACGAAGACCTTAGCGACAATGGAAAAATTCTTAGTCGAAGGAGTTTTGGTAACTCAACTAGTCCCTCTATAAATTTTGAAGAAGATAAATTCAAGTTTAAAGTCTCTCCTAATAACCATGACTTCAGTCAATATAATATCCAGGTCGAACATGAGAACCTAAAAGTCTCCGGAGAAACACTAGCCAGTGAAACCCTAAGAAATCACAAGATTAACACCGATGTAATTTTTATAACTGATCTCCAAGTTGAGTTTCAAAATCAGAAATATGAAGGACGCAAATCTATATATAGACAACAAACAGTTTCACAAAAACAGCAAGAATTATCAACTCCAGATATAAAATCCAACATCAGCTGGGGATATTCGGATGGAAGAGTTATTTACTTAGACCAATCAAATAGCGAAACAAACCCTACACTTGACCATGCTTACTTTGTAGACTTTAAAATCGCAAATGATGGCAACCCTTACTCATCTCTCCATACTAATTATAAGTACAAAGAAACTTATCGATCAATGATTTGGGATTCACTTGAGTCTGACTCACTTGATATTATTGTACAACCAGATGCAAGAGTAGATGGTCAATTCACTCATACTTATGGACAAGCGTATTCCGAAAATTTTAACTTAAAAAACTTCCCTGTATTTGTCTTCTTAGAAAACTAAACAGCAAAAAGACCCCCGTACGTATCATCTTTCGAATCAACTGGAGGTCTTATTGGTTGAAGAGTCCCTAAGTACTAGTAATATACAACACCTCTAATTTTTGAGAAGTTCTCTTGCGAAAACCCTTAATTATTAATTACTTTTTAAGATTATCCAATCCCCAGTTTAATTTTCCACATTCCCACCAGGCTTTAAAATCACACTGCCAACTCAAAAACCCAATCACCGAAATCACTACTATCGCCTCTTACAACTTTGAAAAACTCATTTTGAATATTCCTACTGACCTCCCCAATTTCTGACGAGATAGCCCTACCATCAATTTCATTAATCCAAGC
>JAHDCA010000076.1 GCA_020630115.1 Candidatus Dojkabacteria bacterium
CCCGGTACTGATACTTTAAAGGAGGTTGAAAGGCAAGCCACTGAAACTCACAATAGAAAGCTTCCTCCTGAACGTGCTAAAAGAGCTAATAAGATGTTATCTGCAGTGATTGGGATGTTTACTGATGATTAAAATTAAGATCTGAATATTCTGGATTATTCGGAATATTTAAATTCACCTTTTTCATCTTGCCCTATATGCTCTTCAGAATTAACTTGTTCTGCTTCAGGAGCTTTTTCAGTTACTTCAATTAGTTCTAGAAGATTTAACTCAGGAATAGTTTCATTATTATTTCTCATATTACATTATACCACCAACTTTAATACAGGTTGGTTCGTGGTTCGAAGATTTTTCAGCTATCTATACTTAGTACGTAAAGTCAACTTCAAAGTAGCTGTTATTGAAGTGCTTCGATATAGAACTTTCCAGTAAAGGATTACTTTTAAAGAGTAATAGAATGTCTTGAATATCTTCTAACGAGCCTAATGTATTAGTGTTCGAAAAATGTCCCTGACGACCCACCACTTCTCAAATATATTCAATCTCTTTTGCCCACCTTTTTACTAAAGCCAGTCTGTCTATATCTTTGTAATGTAGGCATGTTGGGTATTCCAAATCAATATTGTCAGATGATTTCCTATTAAGTACATTCTTTGCAGAAAATCTCAGTGTTTCCCAAGTAGAATATTTGCTTCTCAGCTCTTCACTATTGAAGTGTCTTTTTATAATTCTGAAAAACTGTTGTAAAGGATCTACAGTCAGATAAATCACTTTATCTGAAGCTTTTATATAGTCTGGAATAAAGTACGCACCTTCAACAATCCAATCTGAGTTGATATCAATAAGTCTCTCAATTTCTTCTTTGATAAACATTCTTTGTAACTTGGGATTATATAGATCGTCTGTAGAATAAAATTTAACGCCTAACTCTTTTGAAAGCTTTCGTGCCAAGGTCGTTTTACCTGATGCAGCATTGCCTGTCACGTAAATTCTCATTAAAGGACTATTAGTTAAGTTAAGTTATTTTATGATATTATCAAATAGTTAATCTAACAACAAAAACAAATGGAAGTCATAGGAGGAACATTAATAGCGATTATAGTATTCATATTAGCTAATCTTAGACAGATTAATGAGTACGAAAGAGGAGTTCTTTTTACAACTGGTAAGTACAGAAGAGTATTGGGAAGTGGGTGGAGATTTATAGTGCCAATCTTTCAGCAGTTAAGGATAATCGATATTAGGGTTAAGACAGCTGATCTACCTGACCAAGAAGGTATGACTAAGGATAATGTTTCAGTCAAAATTGGTGCTGTTGTTTTTTACAAAGTCACTAACTCGGAGAAGGTTGTTAACGAGGTTGAAGATTTTAGATATGCAATTGCTCAGCTAGCAGAAACCACTATGAGGACAGTCGTTGGTGAAGTAGATCTTAACGAATTACTTTCGCATAGAGAGCAAGTTGCTGATAGGATTGAAGCGATTATTGTTCCTAAAGCAAAGCTTTGGGGTATTAGTATTGAGGGAGTTGAATTGAAAGATATCGTACTCCCTGAGAACATGAAACGAACAATGGCTAAGCAAGCTGAAGCTGAAAGAGAAAAGCTTGCAGTTATTACAAAGTCTGAAGGTGAATTTGAAGCAGCAACTAATCTTCAAAAGGCTGCAGAGATGATGTCATCAACTCCTGGTGCACTTCACTTGAGGACATTAAGTACTCTTAATGATCTTTCATCTGATCAGTCAAACACTATCGTATTTGCACTCCCTGTAGAGATCTTAAGAGCGTTTGAAGGAGTTACCAGCATAATGGAGAGCAAGGCAAAGAAGTAAAGTGATAAGATAAAATTTAGTCCAGAAATTTGCGCCTAGGTAATTTGAATTATCTGGGCGCAATTCATTTGTAAGGACTCTTATAACCGAGTATCCAATGAAATACTCATAGAAGAGCTGTAGCATAAATTGCGGTTTCCTAAAATATAACCAAGCGAACAAAATTAGATTACCAACACTTTCAAGCATGAAGTAAGGTCTGCCTTGAAAATACAGTTCACCATTTATGAGGTTACCAACTCTACCAAAAGCTTGAACTAGAGGCATCCAGATTACGCAATAATCCATCACCTCGAACTTAATATCTCTGCTAATCTTTAGGATAAGTAACCAAGATATAAACCCAATATAAACTCCAGCAAGTGATAGACCGCCAGAGCTAGTATTTATAGCATTTTTAAAGCCTACCTCAGAGTAATAACCAAACTCAGTAACTACATGGACCGATCTCGCACCAATAAGGACAAAAATTCCAAGTAAGATGACTTGCCAGTACTGTAAGCTCTTAAACCTCCCTAAAAGTAAGTTCGAAATCACCGCAAAACCAACTCCAAGAATTAACCCGTACCAATTCAATTGCTGTAGTAGTTCCCAAATCTCCATGCTACAATGACTTCATGAAAGTTAATTATAAAAATTTATTGAAGTACTTGATTATACTAGTTACAAGTTATTTCATCATAAACACGCTTGCTAAGAGTTGGAGTGATGTCCCAGCTTGGCATGAGATTAACTACCTCTACTTAGGATTTGCAATTTTTTTCTTCGCTCTACAGCCTGCAATCAAAGCTTACGCATGGTTTAAGATGATGCTGTACGCTAATTCAGAAAGTATTGAAGCTGGTAAGGTGGAAGTGGATATTACACAGCAGATTAAGATCTACTACGAATCGTATATGATGCGATACATTCCAGGAAATGTTGTTGGGATACTAGGTCGGGGGTACATGAATCAAGAGCATGATATAAAGATGGTTAAAAGCTTGTGGGGATGGGTGCTGGAGAACTTCCTTGAAGTTTTAATAGGTGGGTTGTTAGGTAGCTTTATAATCTCACAAGTGCTTGATTTACAGGAATTGCAGATATTGAGTTATCTAGGCTTAATTGCGGGAGTTGTTGTTCTAGTAAAATTTGAATGGGTTGAAGCATTATTTCTGAAGGTATTTAAGATGAAATTCGCCCAAAAATTAGATGGTGAGATTGAGGTGATGGGGTTGAATCTAGCTCAGAGGTTCGAGATAGCTTTCTACATATTGGCGGGATGGATCTTTTACAGCATAAGTTTTCTGTTTACTGTTGCTTCGCTTTACGGTGAGGTCATATTGGACCATAATTTAATTATTATTAATGCATTCGCTTGGTCAGCAGGCTATCTAAGCATTGTGACACCTAGTGGAACAGGGGTGAGGGAGTACTTTATGATAGAAGGACTGATAAGGTCTGGCGGTATTGTTTCAGCTATCTCTGGTATAATTACTATCGTTGCAAGGCTAGTGAATGTTCTTGGCGAATTAGTGAGTTATGTTTCTTATAAATTGTTAATAAATCAAATTGAAAATTAAAAAACACAGGTTTAAAAAGGACATTACAGTAATCTTCCCAACGCTAAATGAGGGACCTCAGGCTAAGAAAACATTGGAGGAAATTTACGAAGTCTTAAAAGAGATGGGACTCACTTACGAGATTATCGCTTCGAATGTCCCTTCAGTTAATGACTCTTTCGATCACTTACTAGAATTCCAAAAAGAAGATCCTAACTTCACTGCCATAAACATGATCTATAAAATGCCAGCAGGTACAGGTAAGTCAGCTCAATACATGCAAGGTTTCATTAGGGCAAAGGGTCACTACGTTTTCACAATAGATTCGGATGGTCAGGATGATCCTAAAGACATGCCAAAATTTATTGAAAAACTCGAAGAAGGTTATGACCTTGTCATGGGTCATAAGCAAAATCGTAAAGATGGTAAGTTCTATATGTTCACTTCTTGGGGTAACAACTTGTTAACTAAGTACATAACTAAGCTTGATATACACGATAAAAATTGTGGCTTCAAAGCTATGACTAACGAAGTAGCAAAGACTATGAATCTTAGAAGCAGGTGGTATAGAGATATCCCTGTGTTTGCTGATAGATTAGGATTTAAAGTAAGCGAGGTACCAATTAATAATCGTCTCAGACCTTTTGGGACTTCGAATTTTAATTTTATGAATCGTCTCCAAGGAGGTGTCTTCGATCTTTTTACAGTACTCTTTGTAACAAGAATGGGCGAGACTCCAATGTACACTCTTGGATGGACTACAGCTGTGATCTGGATTTTAGGTTTTATTAGCTTTATGATCGGAATGCTTGCAGACTTTGGTTTAAAATATGAAATGACTTTGATAATCATTGGCTTACTTGCATTTGTAATGGGATTCTTTGTATAT
>JAHDCA010000077.1 GCA_020630115.1 Candidatus Dojkabacteria bacterium
TATGCAAATTACATCAAGATGGCTCAGTCAGGTGAGATTAAGATGTATAAGAAAGTCAAAGCTAAAGAGCTTTATCTAAAGATGATTACTTCATTAATGTCTAATTCTCATCCTTGGATTACATTCAAAGACACGATGAACTTACGAGCGCTTAATAACAATACCGGAATGATCCACTGTTCAAACCTTTGTACTGAGGTTTGTTTACCACAAGATCGAAATAATATCGCTGTTTGTAACCTGCTCTATGTTAATGTTGTAAACCACCTTAAGCTTGATGAGGTGGACTATGGTGGAAGTGTTGAGAAAAATCTTATGAATGCTGTTGATTGGGAGCTACTTGAAGGCTCTGTAGAACTTGGCTTGAGGCATCTTGATAATTTGATCGATATCAATACTCATCCAGTGGAGGAGGCGACTAGAAGCGATATTGGCAACAGGGCTGTTGGACTTGGACCGATGGGGCTTGCTGAAGTGTTCGAGAAATTAGGCTACGCTTATGATTCGGATGAGGCTTATACGGTGGTAGATAGGATTGTTGAGTTTATAAGCTATACGACTATTAGGTATGGATGTGAATTGGCGGATGAGCGAGGTGCTTATCCTAATTTTGAGGACTCTATGTGGTCCAAAGGTTACGTACCTTACGATACGATCGACAAAACTCAGGAGAGCAGGGGAGAAGAGATTATGCAAAATAGAGAATTGACACTTGATTGGGATAAGTTGAGAAAGAGAGTGAAGAAAGGTGTGCGTAATGCTACTACGATGATGATAGCTCCAAACGCTAACTCTGCATTGGTTCAAGGTACTTCACCAGGGATCGATCCTAGATTTGCATTGGTATTTAGTCGAAGCACGATTTACGGAAAATTCATCGATCTTAACACTAACCTTGTTAGTAAGCTTAAGGAAGCTGGTATCTGGGAAGATGTTCGCGAAGAGCTGCTTGTAAGTCAAGGCGATATCGAGAATATTGATGCAATTCCAGAAGAGATAAGGAGAGTATATAAGACTTCATTTAAACTTAATCCGTCAGCGTTTATCGATGTTGCATCAAGAGCACAGAAGTGGATCGACCAGTCAATGAGTCGAAACATGTACCTTGCTTCAAGGGATGCGCAGCAGAATGCAGATGTGTATATGGAGGCTTGGAAGAAAGGTCTTAAGACCACTTATTATCTTCACATGATGCCACGACATCAAGCTGAGCAAAGTAATGCAAAGGTTAACAAACGTGAATCAATGGGTAGAAGTGGTTTTGGCGGTAGTAAGTCAGCTGCGTCACAACAAGAGCAGACTTCAGAAGTAAAAGAAATTGGGCCTGATCAAGCAGAAGAGGTTAAAAAAGAAACTGAAGAAGTAAGTAAAGCCATTAAAGCGAAAGAGAGTGTTACAGGTAAAAAATTAAAAGGTTTTGGAGCAGCTAGTACTCCAGTTGAGCCAAGTGATGCTAATGAATCACCGTCTTTAGATGATCAGAAAGAAAATGATCAAAAAAAATCCGGAGAGGTTGAAATTTACAACTCAAGCTCTACTAAAAAGAGAGGTTTTGGTGTAGTTAATAGTTGATTGGATCTTTTAAATTTAATGAGTTGTTGAAAACTATTAATCAGATTTAGCGATATGCTCTACCTAGATCGGGGAAATTTTTAAAAGCATTAAAGGCATAATCCGATATTACTTGTAAATCATATCGTGAAAAAAGATACTGTAATCTAATAAACTAAGTGAGAGTTAATATATAAATTAAAAAGCTGCTAAGCATTATGGGAGATTCACAACCAAATCAGAATGTAACTGGTGCTGTTCAAGTTCAAGGAGCAAGTTCAAACCAAAATCCTTCTGATAATCAGAATTCAAACCAAGTTGTAAATAAAGATGTTACAAATAATGGTAAGAAGAAGATGAAGAAAGTAAAGATTGGTGATATCGGGACATGCCCAGTTGATCCAGCGGAGAGAGCTCTGTGTGAAGGGTGTTCTTGAGGTAGAGATTGAGTAAGTACGATCTGTTAATTAAAAGAACAACAAAAAGTTAAATGAAAGATTGAAAGATAATTTAAGTTAGGCTGTCAAATTATGATTTTAAAGAAAGTATCATTACAAGATGATCCACAATTAGTAAATGTTAAGTATGAGTGGGCGAGAGAACTTCTTGAGCAAGCAATTGCAAACACATGGTTTCCTAATGAGATTCCTCTACAAGAGGACATGGCTGATTGGGATAGGATGACTGATGAAGAAAAACAAGCGGTGACTCTTTTTATGAGCTTCTTTAATCCTCAAGAATTTAGAGTTAACCAGTCAATCGCAATGGGCATGTACCCTTATCTTGGCAGTCCTGAGCTTGTGATGTGTCTAACTCGTCAGATGTGGGAGGAAGTTAATCACTCATTAACTTTTGAGTATGTTATGAGTACAATTCCTATCGATCGTGAAGCAGCTTTTAATGCTCATAATGATATTCCAGAAATGAAGGCCAAAGAAGACTTCTTGTTAGAGCATGTTGAGGCCTTAAGGGATGGTAAGATTGATCCTGAGACGACTGAAGGTTTACAAGCATTTGTTAAAAATATCGTTGCGACTAACATCATCACAGAAGGGATCTTCTTCTATAGTGGGTTTATGATAGGTTTATCTTTTAGACAAAGAGGCTTGATGAAGAACTTTGGATCTCTTATTGATTGGGTTGTACGAGATGAAAGTCTACATCTGCAGTTTGGTATGAATCTTGTTCTAACTATCCTTGAGGAGCATCCAGAGATCGCTACAGCAGAGTTTGCACAAGAGGTTAGGGAGATGATTCTTAAATCTGTAGAATTAGAAACTGCTTACAATGAAGTTTTGATACCAAAAGGTATTTTGGGTATGAATTGTAAATTTGTTAATCAATATGTACAGTTCATCGCTGATCGAAGACTTGAAGAGTTAGGGTTCGAGCCTGAGTATAAGGTAGCAAATCCAGCCAAATTCATGTCTGCTGCTAGTGATACTGTTGAATTAGTTAACTTCTTCGAGGCAGCGAATACTAGTTATGAGGTAAATGGGTAGACTTTCGTATTATATGAGATTATATTAGTGTTATGTTTTCTTTAAGTGATACAAAATTCTATAAGAATATTGAAAAACTAAATTATGGACCCACGGTAGTTGGCGATAGTACTCCAGGTGAAGTTAGTCAAATATTTAGAGAAGATTTAGGGGATTCTATGGATCCAACTCCTTCTATTAAAGGAATAGAAAAAAACGGTGATGATCCAAATAGAAAAACTGAGATGTTTGATCCTACACTTGGAAGAGAAATTCTTCAATTCGCTGTACAGGCATATAGGGATTTGGATAGAACTACTCAAGATTTGATGAAGTTTGGTACTTTGACTGGAATGACAGGTTTCTTTTTATCTGTAGTATCATTGATCTCAAACTTGCCCAATCAAGCAATTGGGGTTTCTGGGGCAGCTATGTTAGCATCTTCTTTGGGCATTATGACTGGCGCGAGCTATTTTCAGGATGGAATTGACAATAGGGTAGCTGAAGAGGACTTAGCGAATGCGAAGAACGATATAATGGGGTGATCTCTTGATTAGAAAGTCAAGAGATGTTTACATTTTTGGTGACCTATAGTATAATTTGTTATGGAAAGTAAACATGCTCAGCAATTAGATGTTCCTCCTCGACTGAATGAACTTCCTGGTTGTGAGATTCATCAAATTGATTACTTAATGAGTGAACCTGTAAGCTTTGGAAATGCACGGATAAGGATTCTTTTACCAATATCCAATACCAAAGAAGCCAAGAGTCTCCAGTGTCAAGCCCCCATGGCGGCGGATCATAAGACCGGAGGAGCCGAAACCATTGATTATATTGCCGTAAGGGACAGTGAAGTAGGGGAAGGCTTATTTTTCACTAAACCCATTTACTTTGATAGGCATATGACTGATGGGCGAATGGAAGAAGCGGTTTTAGAAAGTGCTATAAGGGATATGCTTGGTTACACTGGGGAGGTAAGAATGATTACGGGTCAAGAGAACGCGACACTTTTAGATATGAAAAGAAAGAAACATATTTTTGAAAGGGAATACCCTTTTTCATTAAGGGTTAAAGGGGATCTGCTTACTTGGTTAGAGAGAATTGACAGAGGGCTTGCTTTTCTTGAGAGTCCAAATTTGGTAAGTCAAAGAGATCCTGAAGTAGTACCTAAGATTATTACAGCGATGAATAAAGGTTTGATGAAACTT
>JAHDCA010000078.1 GCA_020630115.1 Candidatus Dojkabacteria bacterium
GACCACTGTGTAGATAGTGAACTTTTATTCCTAGCTCATCAAGATAGTGGGCTAGGTCCTCAGACATCTTTTTAGTTAAAGTTGTTACAAGTACTCTCTGACCTTTCTCGATGGTAACTCTAATCTCGTCTATCAAATCTTCAATCTGATTTTCGGTAGGTCTTAGATCAATTATAGGGTCAAGTAGCCCAGTTGGTCTTGTAATTATCTCAGTTACATTACCGTCACTATCTTCAACCTCATAGTCCTTTGGTGTTGCTGAGACATATAGGGTTTGACCTTGTCTTTCGTAAAATTCATCAAAGTTTAAGGGACGGTTATCAAGTGCAGATGGTAGTCTAAATCCGTAGTCTATAAGATTCTGCTTTCTAGCTTTATCTCCATTGAACATTCCACCGACTTGAGGAAGAGTAATATGGGATTCATCAACAAAAAGTAAATAGTCTTCAGTCTTATTAAAGTAATCGACAAGTGTATAGGGTGGTGAGCCATCTTCACGCTCTTCAAAGTATATGGAGTAATTTTCCATGCTTTTACAGTAACCGACTTCAAGTAACATTTCGATATCGTAATTAGTTCTTTGAGTTAATCGCTGAGCTTCAAGGTTTTTACCGACATTGTTTAAGAAATTAACTCGCTTGTCCAGGTCTGCTCTTATACGCTCTACAGCTCTTTTAATAACTTCATTATCAAAAACAAAATTCTTTGATGGGAAGATCTCAATTTCACCTAGATCCTTAATCTTCGAGCCTGTAATAAATTCAATATATGAAATATTTTCAATCTCGTCTCCCCAAAATTCAATACGGATAGGGTCATCGGCGTATGGCATAAAGATATCTACAACATCTCCTTTAATCCTGAAGGTCCCTGGGTTAAAGTCAGTAGTGTCCCTCTCATACATTAACTTGACTAACTTCTGGGAAAGCTCCGATAGCGAAACGGTTTGTCCGACTTTCAAAGAGATCATATTATGTTTGTAATCATCAGGGCTTCCAATGTTATAGATACATGAAACTGATGCGATAATGATTGTGTCATCTCTTGTAAGGACGTTGTTCATTGCTGAAAGTCTGAATTTCTCGATCTCCTTGTTAACTTCGGATTCCTTCTCGATATAAACATCTTTGCCTGGGATGTAAGCCTCTGGTTGGTAATAATCGTAATAAGAAACAAAATACTTAACAGCATTATCAGGGAAGAAGTCTCTGAACTCTTCATAGAGTTGTGCTGCTAGGGTTTTGTTGTGAGAGAGGATTAGAGTTTTCTTCTGCATTCTTTCGATAACATTAGCCATTATGAAAGTTTTTCCAGAACCTGTTACACCAAGGAGTGTGTTCTTCCTATTACCAGACTTAAAGCTAGTTGTTATCTCATTAATTGCACGCTCTTGGTCAATTGAGGGCTTGAATTTTGAGTGTAGTTGGAGATTCATTAAGAAATCATTAATTAGTTATTGTTCTATATTTTCTAGTTATTATAATATGAAGAACTAATGAAAGACACAACTTCTAAAATTAAAAAATTACCTGAATCAGTAATCTCACAGATTGCTGCTGGTGAAGTTATTGAAAGACCAAGCTCAGTTGTGAAAGAGTTAGTTGATAATTCAATCGATGCAGGTGCAAAGAAAGTAATTGTTGAGCTTAAAAATGGTGGTATTGATTATATAAAGATTGAGGATGATGGAGGTGGTATAGATAAAGAAGATATCCGTAGCGCATTTTCGAATCATTTCACAAGTAAGATCTCACAGTTCGATGATCTTAATTCATTAATAACTAATGGATTTAGAGGTGAGGCATTAGCTACGATAAGTTCTGTATCAAAGGTTAAAGTATTAACCAAGACAGATAATGATGAATTAGCTTATGAATACCAGATCAATTTCTCAAAAGAAGGGGAAATTAAAAAATCATCACGTAACAGGGGAACAACTTTTGAGATCAAAGGTTTGTTCGATGAAATACCAGCACGTAAGAAATTTCTTCGATCAGCGCAGACCGAGTACAAATATACATTGAAGATACTTCAAAGCTTCTTTATTGCATATCCTAGTATCGCTTTTGAACTTTACCATAATGATAAACTAATAATTAAGCTGCCATCTGATCAAAGTTCGAAAGAACGGATTGAGGAGATCTTTAAAAAATCCCAATACGCTCAAGAGTTGATCCCGTTTGATTTTGAAAGCTCAGGTATCAATTTTAATGGATACGTCACTCATCCAAAATTCAAAACTACAAATATCCCAAGTAAATTCATATTTGTTAATAAGAGATCAATAACTGACAAAGTAATCCATATGGCAATTAAAAATGGTTCTAAAGGTTTTATGCCTCATGATGGAAAATTCGGCTATTTTGTATTCCTAGATCTGGACCCTTCTCAAGTTGATATCAACACTCACCCTCGTAAAGAAGAGGTGCGTTTTTTAAATCCTTATCGTATTGGTGCATATATCACTGATGCTGTTGCGAAAGCATTATCGAATCTTAACAAAGATAATTTGGTGATCGAAGACAACATCACTATTTCAGAAAATTCAGAACAAAACGAATTTAAATCCAAAGGTGATAGAACAGCAGACTTTCTATCAAGATTTGGTGAGGGTGAAGTTTCATCGTCTGAAAGATATTCACGAGGATCTTACAGTCAAAATAGTTCTACTAATTCTAACTTTACTTCGAACCCAAGTGTCACTCGTTCTACTATTAATAAACCGGCAAGCTCTGCACAGGTAGATCGAAGTTTGAGTTTTACTGGTGCACTTTTTGAGACAAATTCATCCAATTTCAATAATGAATTTGAAAGTCTTTCTTTCACACAATTTAATAAAAAGTACATAATTGTTTGTAAAGGGAGTACACTGCAAATAATTGACCAGCATGCTGCAAGTGAGAGAGCTACATATGAGAAATTGCTAAAGCAATTTAAAGATAAAGATATCGATATACAAAGGATGCTGACGCCTGTTGAAGTTGATCTAACAAAAGCAGAAGCAGATATCTCACCTGAAACCCTTTCTCAAATCGGTTTTGAATTCGAGCAAGAAAATGAGATTTTAATGATTACTGGGTATCCAGCACTCTTAAACTCATTTACTGAGGATACAATTTACTCGATGTTCTGCGAAGATAAGATCCAGGAAAGCTCAAATGAGGTTCCAAAAGAGATATCTGATCTTATCGCTACAATTGCTTGTCACAGTAGTATCCGTAAGGGTGACAGGCTTGAAGTTCATGAGATGAAGAAAATATATGAAGATCTAATTAAATGTAAGAACTCATACTCATGTCCACACGGAAGACCTTTGATGTGGGAGCAGAAGCTTACGGATATCGACAAACACTTTGATAGGACGTATTGAGGTTTCTTATAAATTGGTTTGATATAGCTTACTGTTTTGCTATCATAAAATATGAAAAGAAATTTCCTTATCATAACCACAATAATATTCTTCTCAGCGGTCTTTTGGCTAGTTTGGGGTTATGCTGAGGTCAAGTCAACATTTAACAAGCAGAAAGAGTCTGTCTCGATAGTGGATTATTCTGATTATGATGGGTTTATCGCTGGTAAAGATCTCAAGGAATATCAGGACATGATTGCCGATGCAGAGGTTGATAGCGATATTAAAACTGTAAAGGCTCATTTTGATAAACAAAGAGATCGCTTTGAGATTCATTTGCAGTGCTCAGAGTGTAAGGAGCTAAAGGGAGGAGTACTAATTAAGTCTGCTGATCTTAAGGATTTATATATTGCAGATCTAAAAGGTGATGGTGTGTTTAGATATAATGGCTTTGACGAATTCCCAAATGAGGGTAAGGAGGAGATGGTTCATGATGGGGTTATCGCAAGGGTATTTAATTCTCAGGCTGCTTTAACAATTGTTGATTTTAGTTCATTAACTAAGGTTTTAAGTAATCCTAATGTAATTGAGTTTAATGTCTTTATTGAGAACTCTCGAGGAGAGTATGATTTCTATCCATCTGTTGGTAATTATGAGAGATTTGAAATTACTGACTTGCCTGTTATAAAGGGGAAGGCTTGGTTTGATAAAAACAATAACGGTCTTTATGACTCTCAAGAAGACTCTAAGGCACAAGGAGCTATTGTTGAATTGTATATAAGAGAAGAGGAAGATGGTGAAAAATTAATTAAATCCGAGATTACTGATATAACTGGTGATTACGAGTTTACAAATCTTGCCCAGGGTGATTA
>JAHDCA010000079.1:0-234 GCA_020630115.1 Candidatus Dojkabacteria bacterium
TATGAATATGCCAATAATTCAATATAATTTTGACTATCTTGTCGATGCTGGTATTGAGGAGATAATCATAATTACTCGAGAAGGAAGTTCTGATGTTGAAGATTACTTCAGACAATCAAATGAACTCTTTACTAATCAAAAAGTTATTAATAAATTAGCTGAGCATGATGAAAGGCTTAAAAATGTAAGTATTAAATTTGTTTCTCAGGATTCAAAGCTTCCTTACGGTACTGC
>JAHDCA010000079.1:244-4048 GCA_020630115.1 Candidatus Dojkabacteria bacterium
ACCTATTTATACAGTCAAGGATGAGCTTGAAGGTGAAGAAGCATTTATATATGTGTTCGGTGATGACTTGATGTTCTCACAATCTGAGAATCCGATTTTAGAATCTATCAAGCGAGTTGAAGATACTGGAGCTGTTGGTTCATTTATGACATTTGAAGTTCCTGAGGAGATGATACCAAATGTGGGTATCCTTGATGTTGGTGACAAATTTATAAATGCTGTAGTTGAGAGGCCGAAAGTTGAAGATGCACCTAGTAACTTAGGTTCAACAGGTCCTTATATCCTTCCAGGAAAATTATTTGAATTCTTAGACCCTCATCATAGTAATGTAAATATTGGAGAATTTATATTCCAAGATGGTGTTATGAATATGATCAAGGCAGGCCACAACTTCACTTATACAAAGGGTGATTATAAATGGCTTACAAATGGTCGTCCTTTCGATTCAATTATAGCTCAGATCGAGGTTGGTTTAGCTGACCCGGACATTGGGCCTAGATTGAAGGAATGGTTGGGGGAGGTTGTTTAGATTTAAAGTTCGGATAGTTTCTATAAGTCTAGTATTCATTGAAGGTATTTGTGAACAGATACCTTCTAATTTAGCCTCTTGTCTTTCAATAATAGTTTGTACTTCGTGATGCAGAGTATTCGCAGCTGTAAAGTGAGGCATATTAGATACATTATGGAGTGCCTGTTTTACTTTAGACTGAATGCGTTTCGCACTATCTAGGCTCTGTTTATCTGTAAAGTAATCGTATTTCTGTAATATTTTAATAAAAGCCAAGGTTAGAACTTTGCTACTCATGATATCTTCTTCTATAGGTTTTATAGGGAGTTCGTATTTAAGAAGTGCTTGAGCATCCTCTTCGCTTACCTCGAATAGGCTTGCTATATTATTAATACTAAACGGGGGATTTATTCCATATGCTTTACGAAGGAATTCTATGTCATCATGCGAAAATTCTACGTCTTGGACATCAGGGATACTCTCACGAATTAAAGTGTTTAACTCACTCACTCTCGTACTTGCATACTGTCCTGTAAGTTCTCTAAAGGCACGCGCTGCATCTAGTAAAGGACTTTCGATGCTAAAGCCAGCTCTTTTTTCTAGTATCTCTGAAAGCTCTAAAGATCTTTTATTATACTCATAATTGGCCAAAGACAGTTTAGGAGATACATAGTACCGAGCTATGGTTGAATAAGCAACGAATTGCTTATGTCTATGTAAGTGATGTAATAATATCTCTCCTGAACTTAACCTAGTAAGAGTATATGTATGATCTTCGTTTTTTGTAATTATGCGCTCCTGTACTTCAGGAAATGCATTCTCTAGTTCTTGAACCGCTTGTGAAGTTGGACTATTGGGATACAAGCATTGCAACTCATGATGCTGTTCTTTGGTTAGTCCGATTTCCAGATACCTATGAAATTTTGGATTTGTATCAGCAGTAAAATCCTTTGAATCAGGAGTCTTTGAAGCCTTAGGTCTAAAGAACTCTTTAATCCCTGTCATAGATACTTCCCAGTCCAACTACCCTTAGTCTTTTTCACGTCATCAACAGTTCCTTGAGCGACTATGTTACCACCACCGGCTCCTCCTTCAGGGCCTATGTCTATGATCCAATCTGAATTTCTAATGATATCTATGTTATGTTCGATTACTATTACAGTATTACCTTTATCGACAAGTGCTGTAAGTACTGACAAAAGCTTGTCGACATCAGCGAAATGCAGTCCAGTTGTTGGTTCATCAAGTATGTATACGATGTGACCCCGCATTGACTTTGAGAGCTCTTTAGCTAGTTTGACTCTTTGTGACTCACCTCCTGATAGAGTAGTTGCGTACTGTCCAAGTGTTATATAGTCTAGTCCGACTAGGTTTAACATATCTAGGCGACGCTTTATAGGGTCAAAATTATTGAAGAATTCTAATGCTTCTTCAACAGTCATCTCTAGGACTTCTGCGATGTTCTTGCCTTTGAAATCTATCTGAAGTGCTTCGTCATTAAATCTTTTACCAAGGCAACTTTCACAAGTTACATACATGTCGGCTAAGAATTGCATTTCGATCTTGATCTGACCTTCGCCTCGACATTTCTCGCATCGTCCACCTTTAACGTTAAAAGAGAATCTTCCTGGTTTGTATCCTCGGGCTCTTGCTTCAGGTGTTTTTGCGTAAAGGTCACGGATATAATTGAATGCACCTGTATAGGTGATCGGGTTGGATCTTGGGGTTCGGCCTATTGGAGATTGGTCGATGCCGATTACTTTATCAACTAATTCGATTCCGTCTATTGAGTGATATTTCCCCTCCTTACGGTCTGAACGCATCAATTGGTTCATCAAAACAGGGTAGAGGGTATCATTTACTAGTGAAGATTTTCCTGAGCCTGAAACACCCGTTACAGAGATTAACTTGCCAAGTGGGAACTCTACATTTACGTTTTTAAGATTGTTCGTCCTAGCGCCATTAACTTTGATTGACCCTTCGATTAATTTTTTAGGTTCTGAACGTTCAATGTTAGCACCGATTAATTTTTTACCAGTTAAGTATTCAGAAGTTGTTGATCCTTGCTTAATGAATTGTTCATAATTACCTTGTGCAACGATTTGACCTCCATGAACTCCAGCTTTTGGTCCTATGTCTACGATGTGATCTGCGTGTTTAATAGTATCTTCATCATGCTCAACTATGATGACCGAATTGCCGATATCCCTTAATCCTTCAAGTGATTGTATCAATCTCGAGACATCTCTAGAGTGAAGCCCTATAGAAGGCTCATCTAATACATAAAGTACTCCTGTAAGTCCAGTTCCGATCTGTGAAGCGAGCCTTATCCTTTGTGATTCACCTCCTGATAGGGTGTTTGCTTTACGAGAAAGATTTAGGTAACCCAAGCCTACGTTCAGTAGAAATTCTAATCTAGATTTAACTTCTTTGATAATTGGTGTTGCGATCTCCGCTTTATTCCCTTCAAAATTCAATTCTGATAGGAACTCAACTGCATCATTAATTGCATACTGAGTTAGATCAATGATGTTTTTATCATTAATAGTAACTCCGAGTGAGTAAGGTTTTAATCTGAGTCCTTTACACTGTGAGCAGCTTTGGTCGTTCATGTACTTTTCAAATTCAGTTCTTACATAGTTCGAATCCGTCTCATAATACCTTCGCTCAATCTCATTAACTGCTCCCTCATACTTTGCATCGAACATCTTCTTTCGTCCTTGCCGATTAGTATATTCGATCTCATAAAAATCCTTAGCACCCTTGCCGTAGAAGACTAGATTGAAAATCTTTTTTGAATACTCTCCGATAGGAGTTCGAAGGTCAAACTTATGGGTCTTTGCTACAGCTTGGAGTAGGTTATGGTTCCAAGAGTTCTCGTTAGTTGATCTGTTTGACCATGGGAATATTCCTCCTTCTAGTATTGTTAACTTTGGATTATAGATTTCCTCGACATTTACTTCTTTGAGGTAGCCCAAACCTGAGCACTTCTCACAAGCTCCAGCAGGTGAGTTAAAAGAAAATGACGCTGGCTTGATTTTAGGGAATGAGAGCTTACAGTTAAAGCATGTGTTTGACTCACTGAATAGTTTTTCTTTCTCAATTTCTGAATTAACAAGTAGTCGAATCTCACCTTCTGCCATAGTGCTTGAAAGTTCAATTGCGTCCATAAGTCTCTTTTGGAATTCGCTATCTTTAAGTTTCTCTAGGTCGATTGCAAATCTATCGATTACTAAGTCAATCGTATGTTTTTTATGTCTATCCAACTCTAAGTTCTCAGCGTCTTCAAGTGTTGT
>JAHDCA010000080.1 GCA_020630115.1 Candidatus Dojkabacteria bacterium
CACATGGATGGTTGATGCACCTCATTACATGGATGATAAATAACTAACCCCTCAACTTCCGAACCTCATCCCTCACTAACTTCATAAACATTCCAACCCCAACATTATCGATCGTCCCTGATTGCTTCACACCAAGAAGATCACCTACTCCTCTGATCTCGATATCCTTTGAAGCAATAAAATAACCCGAGCCTAACTCCTGCGCACTAGCAAGAGCAGCTAACCTACTCTTTGCAAGATCCTTGATACCCTTCTTGTTAAAGAAGTGAGCGTAAGCTTGCTTAGTACCTCGACCTATCCGTCCACGGATCTGATACAACTGAGCAAGACCGAACCGATTACTATCTTCAACTATCAGAGTGTTAACATTATCAATATCGATACCATTCTCGATAATCGTCGTGCATACTAGAACATCAATCTCACCTGCTACAAATTTAGCCATGACTTGTGGAAGATTTTTCATTTGCCCATGAGCAGTCTCGACATTAAGTTTTGGAAAATCGTTAGATATCTTCAATGCAATCTCATCAAGTAACCTTGTATTATTCTTCAAAAAGAAAACCTGCCCGCCTCGATCAATTTCAAGCTTGATTGCTGACTTAATCTTCTCCCAATCAAACTCTGCAAACTTATTGATCACAGCCTTACGTCCTTTAGGTGGAGTCGAGATGATTGAGATCTCACGGATACCTGATAACGCCATATTAAGCGACCTAGGGATCGGAGTAGCACTCAAGCTGAGGGTGTGACAACCAGCACGTTTCTCCCTCAACTTCTCTTTTTGCTTTACTCCGAACCTCTGTTCTTCATCCACAATCACCAAGCCAAGATCTTTGTAGACAACACTACTTTGAAGAACAGAATGAGTACCGATAACGATATTTATCACACCACTTGCCAAGCCTTCCTTAACTTTCTCACTCTCCTCTTTACTATTATGCCTAACAAGCAAACCAAATTTGAAGTTCTTCTCCTCAGCAGCTGCTCGAAACCTCTTCTTAATATTTTCATAATGCTGAAAGGCTAATACAGTAGTTGGTACAAGTATTACAACTTGTCCGCCACCACTCGCCACTGCAAAAGCAGCTCGCATTGCAATCTCAGTTTTACCAAACGCAACATCACCAACCAGTAATCTATCTGCAGGAACCTGGCTGGCATAGTCTCCAAGAACCTCCTCAGTCACAACAGCCTGATCATGCGTGTCTGTATATTTAAAACTATCGATAAACTTATCAACTCTCGACTTATTAGCTTCCGAATAATAAATCGGATTAGAAGACATCCTACGAAGAGCATAAAGCTGTAATAGGTGGCTCGCGACATGCCTGGCACTCGCCGTCGCCTTTTGCTTAACAGCCTTCCAGCCACGATTATTAAGTGGAGTTAATTTTACAGACTTACCAGTACCGACATACTTGGTGATGAAATCCATATGCTCGAAGGGGATGTATAGTTTATCATTATTAAGGTACTCTAGCTCAAAATACTTCTTACCGTCTATCACTTGAATATCAACAAACTTCCCCACTCCATGATCCTGATGCACAACGAAGTCACCAATCTTAATAACAGCCGAGTCACTTCGGCGATCTAGCACTCCAACACCGTCTTCACCATCCAACAGATTTACCTCACCGAACTCTTCAAAGTTAGATGTAAAGATCTCCTTGTTACTTTTTGATATGAAACCAACATCATCATCTATGTGAAACCTTGTGTAACCTTGATCAACTAAAGTATCCAAAAAATTCTCTAAGCTTGAGCCAATCTTAGGGATTGATGTTAAACCCAGATTTACAATGTCATCGGAGTATTCAGTCAAACCAGCTATATTTGCAACTGTGATAACTCGCCCTTGAGTACCAATTACCTTAGAACCATCTTTAGAATTTGATATAACGACACTTTGTAGATCCTCAACTTTAACCCTTGTCTGAGGATCGATTATTGAAATTGCCTCTATATCATTATCAAAATGACTGATACGTATAGGATTTTCATGTGAGCTTGGCCAGATAGTCACGACGTCACCTAAGACTGAGTACTGCCCTTGGTCCCAAACCCTTTTCTGCCTCTCCAACCCCTCTACTGTCGCCTTAAGTTCAAGCTTACTGCCAACATCAATCCTTGAGATTAGCACATCATCCTTAGCTGAACGGTAGCTTTTAAAATCTTGAAACGATCTTGTTACAAATGTGAGCTTCAAATCCTCAGCTAAATTTTTAAATACAAAATCAATTGATTGCTCAAGTACACCTTGGACCAAAACCTCCCCGATAGATCCAGAATCCAAACCAACTGGGGGTAGCAGATCATTAAATTGAGATAAAAGGTCTTTATAGAATTTCGAATCGCGAAAGGAATTCTTCGATTGCTTCATCGACAGCTTCATAAAGTAGAATTAATTGATCTTGGGTCATCCTAGTAAGCAAGTACTTCTGCCCTGAACCAAACTCTCTTAACTTCGAGTCGTTATCATGAACCCCTAATTTCAAACTTTCGAAACCCTTACCAACGTGATTAATAACATCATTAACACCATTATGAACTTTAGGAGTCTTACCCTGAGTGTATTTATATTTACCAAGATCAACATCAAGATCATCATATGCCAAAACAAGCTTACCGACCTTAGCAAAATGCCTCGCAGCTTGCCCTGAGAGATTCATCATAGTCGTTGGCTTAACTATCGAGAGTCTTCGCCCATCTTCAAGATTTACTTTTGCGACAGAGCAATCCAGGGCCTTCTGGGTTGAGAAACTTACCCCAAACCTATTGGCAAGCCTCTCACAAAAAATAAACCCAGCATTATGAGGAGTATCAAAATACTCATCCCCCACATTTCCCAAACCTACAATATTAATATTTAATGAATTTTCCATAATATATTTTAAGGCACTTTCCTGAATTTGAAACATCTTTTCTTCATTTTCAACTTCTTTGTCACCACAGTACTTTCCATCATGCTCATGACCTAATATATGCAACACACCATGAACTATCATTCTATATACCTCTTGAATCGAGCTTCCATATTCTGAATTTTTAATAAACTCAGGTGATATATAGATTTCACCTAACTCAGGAGTCAAATTAAAGCTTATCACATCAGTTGCCTCTTGCTTCCCTCTAAAGTCCTTATTAATCCTAGCAATCTCCTCCAACCCTACGAAGATAACATTCACACGAATCTTCACATCCCTACTTTCCTCAAACTCATTACAGAAAAAATCCCGAATTGCCTCGGGATTAAAATTTTCATTTGAGTAGTATTCTCGTAGAATTTCCTTTTGGAATACTCTAAATTGCACGATTACTTAGCTCTTCTAGCTGCTGCTCTTCTTCTTCTTTTTCGCTTCTTCCACTCTCGCCTCTTAGCGATTGCATCATCAGCTCTTTTTGTTCGGTACATCTTGTTTCTCAGAGTATCGATGATCTTCTCTCGAAGAGTCTCTCTGTTCAGCCTTTTTAAAGCTAACTCGATGTTTTCACCTTTGTGTACAATAACAGACATGTGTAGATTATATCAGATTTTGTGTTTTGTGGAAGAATATTATCTTTGGATCTAAATAATTCAAAAGAGGCGCTTTCGCACCTCTCCTTTGTTTCTACCTATAAATTTTGTTTCATCTTAGCCAATAAAGACTAAGTATGTGCTTACTTAACAATTGTTGATGGACTACCATAGTCCCAACTTACCATATGGTCACCACCTAGCTCTTTCTCAAAGAAAGGCTTTATCACTTTGTGCATCACCTGAGTTGATTTTTCTTCTGAATTATCGGGTGTATTATACCTAAAATCAACAGCGATAGCGGAGTTTCCACCACCACGAATAGTTGCTGACTCAACATTTGAGTCCCCTTTAACCCAATTCTTAACTGCTTGAAAAATCTGGAATGTATTTACAAAATCACCATCGAACTTAAAATTCCCCGAGGTCATATTATAATCCCTAGTTTTTAGAAATTCTTCTTTCGTCATAATAA
>JAHDCA010000081.1 GCA_020630115.1 Candidatus Dojkabacteria bacterium
AACTTAATAATCAAACACTTGATAGCTCAGGTGATTTAATTTCAAAAAGTTTGCAGTAATTTGAGAGTTTTATTTGTTTCATTTGGGGCTAGAAACAACATAAATAATAACTTTGATGAAGTGAATTCAAAGTTGCAGAATAATTCGATCAAGTCATCGATCATAAACGTCATCTTAACACCATTCTACGATTTTGGTGGGAGAATTGCGATAATGTTTACCTTGGTTCTGGGACTTTCAAAAGTTGCAGGAGGAGAAATAACATTCGGTTTGTTACTTAGCTATCTGATTTATACGGAGAGGTTTTACAGTCCTCTTTTGATAATGTCTCAGCTGATCACAAGTATGCAGACTTCAATGGCCGCTCTAAGTCGAATTCAAAACCTTCTCTCAATTAAGTCTAAGCTGTCTTGGCCTGCCAAAGGTGTTCTTTTTGGTGATGTAGAAAAAGCAACTAAGAAGATACTTGAGATCGAAAATATGTCTTTTAGATATGATGAGAATACGAGTGTATTGCAAGACGTTAGCCTTACCCTTGTTAAGGGCAAGAAATACGCATTTGTTGGACCAACCGGTGGAGGTAAGAGTACTTTGGCCTACCTATGTGCAAGATTATTTGACCCTAGCTCAGGTAAAGTGAAACTTAAAGGTGTAGATATCAGGAAGTATAATAAGGAGCAGATTACAGATACAATAGGTTTTATATTACAAGAACCATTCTTGTTTTATGGAAGTATCGCTCAAAATATTAAGTACGGCAATAATGCTATAAAGGATCTTGACGATAATGATTTACTCGAACTTCTAAAAAAAGAAGGTCTTGATGAAATAATTAAAAGATTCCCACAAGGTCTTTCGACTGAAGTGTCTAAAAGTTCTGAAAATATCAGCCTAGGTCAGAAGCAACTTATTGCATTTGTTAGAGCCGTACTAAGGAAGCCTCAACTTCTTATTCTTGATGAGGCGACTGCGAACATTGATACGCTTACTGAAGATATGCTGGAAGTGATTATTAGAAATTTACCTAAAGAGACAACTCTGATAACAATTGCCCATAGGTTAAATACAATTGAAGATGCTGATGTGATTTTCTTCATCGGTGGTAAGAAAGTAATACAAGCGGGTAATCTCGAGCAAGCTATTAAGTATCTAGACTCGAAGAACTAGCTGAAATCTTAATTCTTATTTCTCTATAAAGGATTTCGAAATCCTAGAATGTAATCTCAAATACATTCAAACCATTGTCAGTTTTGTACTCGATAGCACCTTTGTGCTCATCAACAATCTTTTTAACTAGTGCAAGACCAAGTCCGTATCCTTTGACCTCGTTATCACGAGCTTTCTCAACTTGGAAGAACCGATCAAAGATCTTTTCTCTATCCTTCTTCGGAACTAATGGTCCATTATTAGAAATTGTTATCTTCGAAACACCTAGATCTTGGGAGACCCAGTACTTAAAGTTAATAATCGGAGCATCTTTATCTGAGTATTTCTTTGAGTTATCAATCAAGTTTGTAATAACTCTTCGTATGCTCGTTGAATCACCATTCATTTTATAACTAATATTGGAAAGGTCTATCTTCGCGAAATTGAAACTTGATGAACTAGTAACTTCGTTAACAATTTTAGTTAAGTCGAATTCTTCGTCGTGAGACTGAATGTTGGATAGGTCAAGTAGATGGGACGTAAGCTCAGATAATTTTTTAACCTGATCAAGTGATTTCTCAAGCGATAGTTTGTATTCTTTCTTAGAGTCAGAAGTTAGTAAAGTACTTTCAATTGTTGCATGTATTGCTGCAATTGGTGATCGTAATTCGTGTGAAGCATCTTGGACGAATTGTTTCTGTGATTTGAAAGAGTCCTCAAGTCTTGAGAGTAGATTATTAAAATTCTGAAGGATTATTTGTATCTCAGGAGTAGGTGATTCTTCGAGTCTCTTACTTAAAGTTTCAGGGTTAACTTCCGATATATCTTTTGCAAGTCTTTCAAGAGGTGAGAGGGCATTTGCAGAGAGTAAGTACCCAATTATAAAACTGATAATTGTAATTGGGATAAGAAGTAAAAAACTATTCTGTTTTAGCTCATCTGCATCTTTAGATTTACGATCCTTAAGTATCTCAACCTGCTTCTCAATAATATCCTGAGCTTCATCTTTAGTGATACCGCTTGGGATGTTTAGTTGCTGTCTTGTTAATCTTGGAGGTGCAATACGATTAATTTGCCTACTATAAGCAAAATTGATCGAAGTTAGAATGATAACTCCAAATACAAAGAGTAAAGTTGAATATAAGATCGTGAGTTTAAGTTTTAGCGATATTTTATTCAATGACATAACCTTTTCCAATCTTTGTTTTAATTATCTCCTTTTTTGGATCAATTTTTTTGCGTAGTGTTTTGATATTTGTCCTAACTGTTTGGGTTAGGAAATCTATCTCTTCATGCCAAACTTTTTCAATTAGTTCTTCTTGGCTCACAACTCGACCTTTATTGATAAGTAAGTACTTCAGAACTTCAAATTCCTTATTATTTAGACTTATCTCAATATCTGAGAGTTTTACAGAAAGCTTATCAACATCTAGTTCTAGATTTTTATATATGATTGGTTTTCTACTTACTGATGTGATAG
Source organism: Candidatus Dojkabacteria bacterium (assembly GCA_020630115.1). GTDB lineage: Bacteria > Patescibacteriota > Dojkabacteria > SC72 > JAHDCA01 > JAHDCA01. The sequence continues at coordinate 2,627 of JAHDCA010000081.1, forward strand.
GGGTGGATTCATCATCTGATCTATTTGTTCTTTGTAATACAGCATTGATCCTCATTAATAATTCTTTGAATTCAAAAGGTTTAGTGATGTAATCATCTGCACCTGACTCAAATCCTTCCCATATATTTTCTTGTAGGCTCCTAGCAGTTAAGAAGATTATCGGAGTTTGGTAACCTCTAGTTCTTAGCTCTTTAGCAATTTCTAAGCCGTTTCTTTCCGGCATATTTATATCAAGAAGTGCAAGATCGATATCTCCTTCAAGTAGCCTCTCTAAAGCGTTTTGACCATTATCATCGGAATAAACAGTGTATCCTTCCAACTCTAAAACTTTGACTATTGATTCTCTTATATCTTTGGAATCTTCTGCGACATATATATTCATGTATAGATTATTATATAGATAGTAAAGTGAAATGTATGTGAAAAAAAATATACAGTATAATTGAATAATAATTTATTATTAATAATAATATGAAGAAAATAATTGGAGCCTCATTGGTACTTTTATTGGTTATTGCTGGGATTGCATATACTCTTATTCAACAGAGTTCACCAGTTCTTGATACTCCAGAGACAGTAAACGATTCAGCAAGCAATATCGAAGTTGAAGCTGATAATCAACTTGATAATGTTTTCCCTCAAACCGGAGATGAAGTACTAGATACAAACGATACTGATAACTCTAACGATCCTGCAACTAGTGGTTTAGCACCGGTTTCTGATGAAGCTGAGACTCAAGCTGATGAAACTAGTCAAACAAACGAAGAACCATTTGTTTATACACACTCAGGTCGATTAGATAGTGTTATCGACTCAATGCCGACTGCTACAGGTACTGCACAGTTTGGTTATCAAGATGGTAAGTACAATATGGAAGCGGTTTTCTCTAATCTAACACCAGCACATGAAGGTTGGTTAGTAGATCAATCAGAAAGTGAATTCTTTACAACTGGTGAGATCGATCAAGAAACAGGTACAGAAGGTTCAAACGTCTGGTCATCTGATGAGGATGTTTCAAGATACGACTTTTATGTACTTACTTTAGAGCCACGTGATAACGATCCTGCACCTGCAGATCATATCGTTGAGGGATTGATGACTCTTAAATAAGTAGTCCTTATACTGGATCTAAAGCTACTATAGAAACTTCACGTCCAAGATGTTTGAAATTAATTTCAAACATCTTGTGTGTTTTAGCAAATATATCCTTTAAAGAGTCAGCCCAGACTCTATCAACACATAACAGTCTTATTTTAGTTTCACTCTTTGCAATTTTTGCTAAATTGAAACAACATTTTCTAACAAACAGCTCATATTGAGGGACTTGTACTTGTAAATTCCAAGGGGGATTTGTGACAATTCTGTC